>DNGD01000256.1 GCA_003486725.1 Rhodospirillaceae bacterium | reverse complement strand
GCCCAACGCCGCGCATTGATCCAAAAGGCCCGACGTCATCGCGGCATTCATGCGCGTCATCGCGCGCGTCATCACCAGACGGCTGGGGGCTTTGTCTTTCTCGCGCAAGGTTTCGACGACCTTTGGCAAGTCTTCCACCGTGCCTAGAACGGCGATACCATGAACTTGGCGGCCGACGCGCTTGGCGTTCTCGCCCACAATGCCGACGATGCGGAAGGGCGCTTGCGGATTGCTGCTCACGGCGCGGATAAACAAATCGGCCTCATCGCCCGCGCCCACCAGCAGGATGTTGACGCGTCCGCCGCCGGAGCGCTCCCACAGACCTGTCAGGCGACGTTCGCGAAGCATGCGCAGCATCATGCGCGATCCGCCGAGACCGGCCATCAGAATAAACCAGACGATCAGCGGCACGGTGCGCGGCACGCCCTCAAGACGCATGACGAAAAAGGCGACCATCGTAAACGCAATGACGGCGATGGAGACAGAGCGGAAAATCTGGCTCAAATCGCGCAAGGAGGCAAACGCCCAAATGCCGCGATAAAGACCGCTGAACAGGAACACAATCGCGCAGGTGAGCGCGAACAGGCCGGTGCCAGCGAGAATCTGGTTGACGGGAATGGTCAGGAAATCATCGCCGAGACGCAGATAAAGCGCGAAGAGATAGGCGGCGGCAGCAATCGAGACATCATGGATGAAGGAAAGGCCGTGGCGGTTCAGGCGCAGCAGCTTTATTTTTTGCAGGATACTCATATTTTTTTGGCTTTCTTGGCGCTAAGACTCAGCGATAGCAGCAGAAGGATGACGATCATTACACCAAGCCCAAGGCCAAGCCAAGGGTTTGTCATGGACAGCAGCGCCGCGCCGAACAATAGGAAATCCGCGATCAGGATCTTGATAACCACGGGTTTAGGGCGGCCTTCGCCCAGTGTGGCGCGTTGATAGAAATGCTGGCGGTGCGCCTGCCATATTTTCTCGCGTTTCAGCGCGCGGCGTCCCATCGTGATCGCGCTATCGGCCAGATAATAAAGCGGCAGGATAATCGCCGCCGCCAGAAAGCCAAGGCTGGCCAGCTTGAGCAGGAGATAGCCGATCAGGAACCCCAGCGGAATACTTCCTACATCACCCATAAAGATTTTGGCTGGCGGCCAGTTAAAGGCGAGAAACCCGCCTGTCGCGCCCGCCACCAGCGCGCAAAGCAAAAGATCGTGATGCAGAGCCGAGGGTTGGAAAATCTCCAGCCCCCAGAACAGCGCGGCGACGCCCGTCACGACGGCGACAGTTTGCACGCCCGTCAGCCCGTCGATGCCATCCATGAAATTATAGATATTCATAAACCACGCCCAGCCCAGAACCATCGCGATACGATCCAAGGCAGCGGGCAACAAGCCGCCGAACAGCAAGAAAGTGTCGGGTAGCGCGAAGCTTCCGACGAAGGCCGCGAGAAGATGCACCGCAAGCCGCAAGGCGGGGCTGAGGGGGCGCTTGTCATCCAGCCATGAAACGCTGACAAGCAAACAGATTGAAAGAAGAAGGATAAGAGAGGAAACGCGCGGCATCGCCCAATGAAAGTTCAGGGGATCAGCGAGCGTACCATCGAAAGCAACAGGAGAGAAAAGGAGCAATCCCGCTGCCACAACGCCCATAATGGCCAGTCCGCCGCCACGCGGCACAGGTTCTTTATGCATGCTGCGATCATTTGGAATGTCCATGATCGCACGCGCCAGCAGTTTCTTGCGAACGGTATAGGTAAGCAAAGCCCCAAAGGCCAAGGCAAAAAAGTAAGTCAGGAAAAGCGCGGTGGACATGGTTTTATACGTTTCTTTTCATCGTGGGGTTCTGCCTGCTTTGACAAGAATGTCGACGGCTTCGCTCAGGCCGTCTTGCCAGTTTGGCTGCGTGATACCGTAAACATCGTTGATCTTCGCGCAATCCAGAACGGAATAATGCGGGCGTTTCGCCAGAGGCGCAACCTCTGCGCTGCTGATGGCGGTCAGGCGCGGCATGTGTTTGGCATAAGGGGCATAGGCTTTCATCAGGCTTTCCGTAAACTCATAGCGCGAGCAAGCCGGCGCGCCGCAGAAATGGAATGTGCCGAACCCGTCCATCTTGCCGCCTAGAAGCGCCGTGCCCATGGTGATGATCGTTTTCGCGACGTCCAGCGCGGGCGTCGGCGCGGCGATCATATCGCTCACCACGCGCAACTCCTCCTGGTCCTGAAAGGTATTGATGATGTTGGTCATAATATTGCGCCGGAACGCGCTGAAGACCGAGGAGACGCGCAGGATAACGTGGAAAGGCAGCTCGTGCCGCACCGATTCTTCGCCCATCAGTTTGCTGGCACCATATTTGTTCAGCGGGTTCATCAGATCGTCGGGCAGATAAGGGGTCGTTTTGAGGCCATCAAACACATAGTCGGTGGACAAATGAATAAGCGGTACATCCAACACAGAGCATTGCGCCGCCATTTGCGCGACGGCATGGAAGTTCACGGCGTCCGCCGTCAGGGGTTCTTTTTCCGCTTCATCGACGTTGGTCAGGCCGGCGGCGTTGATCACCAGCGTGGGGGCAAAATCCTGCATGCTCGCGCGAAGCGCGGCGGGGTTCGTGATGTCGCATTCCGCGCGCGAGAATAATCCCAGCTTCCAGTCAGCGGGCAGCGCGGTTTGCGCGGCCAGATATTGCATCGCCTGTCCGATCTGACCGGCGGCGCCCAGCAGCATGATGCGCTGTTGTGTCATTTTTTGGTTCTCCAAAGTGGCCTTAGGCTTTGAAACTATAACGCGAGCCTTCTTGTATGATGGCCGTTTGTCTGTCATGATTCAATGGTATGAGGCGTATAGCGTAGCAGGTGAGGGGGAGTTCTTGTCAACAACGGCACCACAATTAACATCCATTGTCATGGTCACGTTCTATACGGGCGCGGCGCTGGAGGATGCTATTGAGGCCGTTTTGGCTCAAACGGCGGATGTGGAGCTGATTCTGGTCAACAACGGCAACTCGCCAGAGGTCGAGGCCTCGCTGATCGAACGCTTTATCGACGAACCGTTGGTGCGGCTCCTTACAGGTCACGGGAATATCGGATTTGCGCGGGGANNATCTGGGCGCGCGGATGGCGCAGGGCGATCGCATCCTGTTCCTTCATCCAGACCGGCTCTTGCCATCCGATACGGTGGCGTATTTGTACAAAGTGGAGCAGGGGCTAAAGCGTCCCTTCCTGATCGGTGCGCTGCTAGTGGATGCTCAAGGGCGTGAGCAAAACGGCAGCCGCAGGGCGCTGCTCACCCCCAAAACCGCGATGATCGAGGCCTTGCATC
>DNGD01000108.1 GCA_003486725.1 Rhodospirillaceae bacterium | reverse complement strand
GCCACGGCAATGGCCGCGCTGTCCTGATGAAGTTGCGCGCGCAAGGCAACCAAGGCCTCCGGCGTAATCAGCGGCGTGTCGCCAAACAGTACGAGGATATCGCCGTCAAAGCCAGCCAACGACTCGCGCGCGGACTTGACCGCATCGCCTGTGCCCATAGGCTTGGCCTGAATGGCGCAGCCATGCGGCTTGACCGCATTTTGCACAACGTCCATATCCGGCGCGACCACAACGACGATTTTCTGGGCCGCCAAAGCCTCACATGCTTTGACGACATGGTGGATCATGGGGAAACGGGCGACGGTGTGCATCACCTTGGGCTGCGAGGATTTCATGCGCGTGCCCTGCCCTGCGGCAAGGATGATGCAGGCTAAAGGCCGGTCGTTGAGGATCGTTGCATTGCTTGTCATTCGTGTTCTATCCTGAATGTTCATTGAATCTTGGGCCATGATACTATCAGGGGACATAAATGCAACGACTTGAAGCGGTTTTGTTTGATTTAGACGGTACGCTGCTGGACAGCGCCCCCGATATCCGCCAAGCGCTGAACCTGATGCTGCAGGATCAGGGCTTCCCTCCCCTACCCCTGACGACGGTTAAGGGCCTTCTGGGCGACGGCATGATGGAGCTGTGCCGCAAGGCTTTGCTGGCCTCCGGCGCGCAGGAAACGGTCGATTACTACCCCTTTGTCCAGAAATTCATCGCCTATTACCGCCAAGTGCCCGCCGATCCGGCCCAGATTTACACGGGCGGGCGCGAAATGCTGCAAACCCTGCACCAGCAAGGCATCAAGCTGGCTATATGCACCAACAAGCAGGAAGCCGCCACGCGGCACCTCCTCGATCAGCTGGATTTATCGCGCTATTTCACGGCCATTGCCGGCGGGGATACGTTTATGGTGCATAAGCCTCATCCTGGCCATGTGACGGGTCTGCTGGACGCCATGGAAGTCAAATCGCAAAATGCCCTGTTTATCGGCGACGGCATGAACGACATTCTGGCCTGCCGCCAAGCCAGCGTCCCCTGCATTATCATTACGCATGGCTATAGCGAGGACTGGAACGCTCTGGGCGCAGATGCGCTGATGGATGGGTTCGACGCTCTACCCGCGATGATCGAGAAACTCGGATTTTCTGTAAATTAGCCCTGCAGCAAACGACGGAGCAAATCCACATCCTCGCGGAAGGTGTTGTCGTAAGCCGACAACTCCTCGATCTTGCGGACGGCGTGGATGACCGTTGTGTGGTCACGGCCACCGAACTTACGGCCAATCTCCGGCAGGCTGCGCGGCGTGAGCTGTTTCGCCAAATACATCGCCACCTGGCGCGGACGCGCCACGGCGCGGGCACGGCGGGCAGAATGCATATCGGCCACGCGGATGTTGAAATGCTCGGCCACTTTCTTCTGGATTTCGTCGATGGTGATGCGGCGTTCGGTCACACGCAGTACATCGGCGAGCACTTCCTGTGTCATCTCCAGCGAAATGGTGCGACCAACCAACTGTGAGT
This sequence comes from Rhodospirillaceae bacterium, assembly GCA_003486725.1. Classification (GTDB taxonomy): domain Bacteria; phylum Pseudomonadota; class Alphaproteobacteria; order UBA9219; family UBA9219; genus UBA8914. The sequence continues at coordinate 5,673 of DNGD01000108.1, read as the reverse complement.
GCGCCACGATGCGGTTGAGCGCGCCTTCCAGCTCGCGAACGTTCGACGTGATCTTGTGACCCAGAAACTCGATGACCTTGTCAGGAACGGCGCAGCCAAGCTTTGCCGCTTTGGCTTGCAAGATTCCCAAGCGCAATTCGTAATTGGCCGGATGAAGATCAGCCACCAAGCCCCAACCGAGGCGCGAGCGCAAGCGCTCTTCAACGCGGTCGAGATCCTGCGGCGATTTGTCCGCCGACACGATCACCTGACGGTTACGATCAACCAGCGCATTAAAGGTGTGGAAGAACTCTTCCTGCGTTGTGTCCTTGCCGCCGATGAATTGAACGTCATCGATCATCAAAACGTCGACCGAGCGGAACTGCTCTTTGAACGACACAGTGTCTTTGTAACGAAGCGCACGCACGAACTGGTACATGAACTTTTCCGCCGACATATAGATGACGCGGCGGTTCGGGAAGTTGTGACGGATTTGCCAAGCGATGGCGTGCATCAAATGCGTTTTGCCAAGACCGGAGCCGCCATAAAGGAACAGCGGATTAAACGTGGGCGTTTCCGTATCAGCCACACGGCGCGCGGCGGCATAGGCCAGCTCGTTCGGCTTGCCGACAACGAAATTGTCAAACGTAAAACGCGGATCAAGCGGGGCTTCCTCGCTGGGCATCGACGGCATCGTTGAATAATTAAGTGGGGCGTTTTGCGGCACGCTGTATTGTTGCGGCACGGCAGGCGCAGAGAAAATCGACGTCGGGGCTTCGGCAACAAGCGTCGCGGCAGGAGATTTCAACAACGTCGAAACGACCACGAATTCCACATCGCCATCCTTGGCCAGCTGACGCCAGAGCATACGCACGACATCGCCGTAATGCGCTTCGATCCAATCGCGCATAAAACGCGTGGGCGCGGACACTGACAAAAATGATACGTTGTTTTGATTCTGCGAAACCGAACCGCCGACGGGCTCGATCCAACGGCGATACGCCGTCTCGCCCAGATGATCGCGCAAACGTGCGCGCAATTCGCCCCAAAGCGGAGAAACAGATTCCGGTGTATCGGCGATTTCGTCAGACGAGTTGAACGTTTCATCCATCTGCTTCATGATCGCCATCGATACCATAGAATTCCTCACTCAATACACAAAAGTTATGGGGTCAGGCATCGGGAACGCCTGTCTTGGCAAGTATTTTCAATTCAAGGTGAACGACGGGGGATCGTTCGATTTTTCGCTCAAAAACTCAATGTGTCATTATCGTTTTGGGCGATGCAAGAGTGCGCACACCATAGATAAAAGTGATTCGTTTTACAATGGGTCTGAAGCAAGAACGGAAAATTTTTTTCAGTCCGATATGAAAATAATCTCGCGTGTGAAACGGCGCCGCATTATCCATCGCAACCGGTCGCACAGTAGTTTGCGATAATGCAAAATCTTGCGGCGTTTTTCTAAGAAGTTTGTTTCGGTAAGATGAATCAAAAAGCGCGTGACCATCGATCACGCGCTTTTTTTTATTTCGTCAAGAACATCGTTAACAACGATGTTTTGATATTAAGCTTTCTTCGCCAAAACCAGCTTTTTAACAGCCTTTGCGAGACGCGACGTCTTGCGCGCCGCTGTTCTTTTGTGAACTGTTCCCTTACGAGCTGCACGGGCCAAACCAGCTTCAGCCGCACGCAACGTCGGCGTCGCAACAGCAACGTCCTTACCGGCAATGGCTTTTTCAACAGTCTTCGTGAGCGAGCGCACCTTGGCGCGGCGCGAACGGTTCAGCTCATTACGTTTAACGGTTTGACGCGCGCGCTTGGCGGCGGATTTATGATTAGCCATGGTGGTTCCTTTAGTTCCTTTTTCTTTGACGCGCCCATCGTTTTTAAGGCGGCGTTGATCTATGCAAACGGGTCCCCACCGCGGCCAAAACGGCCAAGGCGAGAGGCGCATTCATAGCCGCCCACCCCCGTCCGGTCAAGAGGCAAGTGAAACAGCCTCAAATGCGCCCTAGCCTCTTTAGCCTTTCTTTACCAAAGGCAGGAAAACACGGCACAACAAACGGTTAAAAACACCCCCTGTTAAGGTTAAAAACCGGCAATAATTAGTGAACCCTCCTGCATCCGATTACCCTTGTGTTTGGGATAAGGAAGTGATGGAATTGAGGCATTAAAGGAGAAAAAAATGACAGTCAGCGGCAACGACCTTACAAGAACCCTCGGCAACGGCAAAATAGCCGAAACTCAATCTGTAAAGGACGTCGGCGACGGCACTGTTGCCGTATTGACGTCAACAGCATCTCCTCTTTTACAACACAAGTCCTTACAGGCGTTACAGTACAAAGAGCGATTCACAGCTTGGTTAAAAAGAAACAAAAATAACCCCAGCATTCCTCTCCGCCGCAAGAATCGCCCATCCGCTAATAATCCCGGTAGAAAACCAACAAATGCTGCGCCAAAAAGCGCAACCCCAAAGTTTAACATACCTAACACTTTTTTGGGTCTATTTGCCCTGTCCCTGCGGATAGATCAGGCTATGAAGACCGGTACTCTTAACCTCAATCCTCGAGCTATGAGAGAATACTCAAGGATAAGACAGATAAGGCCAAAGGATCATTATCGCATTCTGAAGCCAAATGGAAATATCGCCCCTGTCCCGACAAAAGAAACGGAACTGTTGCACAATCAGGATGCCCGCAACGACACTCTCGCGGGGATGACAGATGGAAACAAGCTGACACTTTCCGTAAAGAAAGCAGAGTCAACTGCGCCTGTATTAGTTATTAATCAGAGGACTCCGCGTGCTCGTGGCCCTCAATACTATAAAAAACTAAACGAAGCGTTGGAACAACTAAAGAGCGGCCCGACTGTTCCAGACAACTACGCACGCCGTAAAGTGAATAAGAGGGAGCTGGTCTACGGCTAATTCACGACACCCCCATCAAAAGGCACCTGCGGGTGCCTTTTTTTGTGGTTTATTGCTTGCGTGCATTTACAGGTGCCTTTGGGCTTGCTATAGGGACGCCATACTTGTCGGACTTTTGGAAAACTTCATCCACACAAGGCGCACCCTATGCCCTCAAATATCAAGCTTATTGCTGGCTCCAGCAATCCCCTCTTGGCTCAAGCCATCGCCCAGAACCTCGGTCTTCCTCTCGCCAAAACAAACTTCCGCCGCTTTGCGGATATGGAAATGTTCGTCGAGATTTTGGAGAATGTGCGCGGCGAGGACACCTTTGTGATCCAGCCGACCTCCTATCCTTCCAACGACACCTTGATGGAACTGCTCATCACCATCGATGCCCTGCGCCGCAGCTCGGCGCGCCGCATTACCGCCGTTGTGCCCTATTACGGCTACAGCCGTCAGGATCGCAAATCTTCGCCCCGCTCGCCGATTACGGCCAAGCTGGTGGCCAATTTGATGACCGTGGCGGGCGCCGATCGCGTGCTGACCATGGATTTGCATGCCGGCCAGATTCAGGGCTTTTTCGATATTCCGCTGGATAATCTCTATGCCGCGCCGATTTTGGTTCGCGATATTCGCGACAATATGGCCATTCAGGGCAAAATGCCCAGCGATTTAACCATCGTTTCGCCCGACGTTGGCGGCGTGGTTCGTGCCCGCTCTTTGGCCAAAAAGCTGGATGCCGACCTCGCCATCATCGACAAGCGCCGCGAAAAAGCCAATGAATCCGAGGTCATGAACATTATCGGCGACATTCAGGGTAAACATTGTCTCCTTGTTGACGATATGGTTGATAGCGCGGGCACCCTGTGCAATGCCGCGACGGCCATGATGGATGCCGGCGCGAAAACAGTTGCAGCCTACTGCACTCATGGCGTATTCTCCGGCAAGGCTGTAGAGCGCATTGAAGCGTCTCAGCTTACTAACGTGACATGCACGGATTCGATCGCCGCAACGTCGGCTGTCGCGGCGTGCAAGAAGATCAGGCAACTCAGCATCGCGCCGCTTCTGGCCGAGGCCATCGCCCGCATCGGACAAGATCGTTCAGTTTCAAGCCTGTTTAGTTATTAAACGGGCTTGTTCGGGTCGCTTTGACCCATCCCAGCACCCCTGGAGGCTGGTTTAATCGGTTGCTTCGGCAACCACTACTAAGGAGTAAATACCATGACGCAAGTCGTAGTTCTTGCGGCCGTGGCGCGTGAAAGTGTCGGCAAGGGGACCGCACGCGCAGTACGCCGTAACAATATGATACCCGCCAGGCGTTACGGCGACAAAACACCGCCTGTCTCCATCAGCATGGAAACAAAGCTGATGCTTAATTATGTGAACAAGGCGGGTTTCTTTACCCATCTTTTCGACATTGAGCTGAATGGCAAGAAACACCGCGTTTTGCCGCGCGATGTGCAGTTCCATCCCGTCACGGATCGCCCGTTGCATGTGGACTTCCTGCGCGTTTCTGCCAGCACGAAGGTGCGCGTTCAGGTTCCTGTTCAATTCACGAACACGGATAAGTCACCCGGCCTCAAGCGCGGCGGTACGCTCAACGTCGTGCATCACGAAATCGAAGTGATGTGCCCTCCATCCAAGATCCCCGAGAAATTCGAGATCAGCTTGGAAGGCTTCCCTATCGGCGCTGCGGTTCATCTCAGCATGATCACATTGCCCGAAGGCGTCACCTTCACGTCCAAGGAAGCGGACTACACCATCGCCTCTATCGCTGTTCCCTCAGCGATGCGCGGCGAGGTTGAAGCTTCCGCGACAACTGCGGCTGAAGCAGCGGCGGGGGCTCCTGCGGCGGCTGGTAAGGCTGCGGCTGGTAAAGCGGCTCCGGCTGCGGCTGGCAAGGCTGCTCCTGCAGCGGCTGCAAAGCCTGCGGCTAAGAAGAAGTAAGGCGAAGCCTGATGGCTCAGCCAACCAAAATGATAGTCGGCCTTGGCAACCCCGGGGCCGACTATTCTTTTAACCGGCATAATATCGGCTTTATGGCCGTGGATGCGCTGGCCGAGTCGTGCAGCGCAACCGCGTGGCAAAAGAAGTATAAGGGGCTGCTGGCGACCGGTTGCCTTGCGGATACGACATTCCTCCTCCTCAAACCACACACCTACATGAACCTGTCGGGCGAGTCCGTCGGTGAGGCGATGCGGTATTACAAATTGGAAGCACCGGACGTCATCGTCATTCACGATGATATCGATCTTCTCTCTGGTCAGATTAAAGTCAAACAAGGCGGCGGCCATGGCGGACACAATGGCCTGAAATCCATCGACGCCCATATCGGCAAAGACTATTGGCGCGTACGTCTTGGCGTTGGTCATCCCGGATCGCGCGAGGAAGTCACCAATCACGTCCTCGGCAACTTCGCCAAGGCCGATAAGGTCTGGCTGGAGCCTTTGCTCGCCGCCCTGCCCCAAGCGCTGCCCCATCTTTTTAAAGGGGATCAGGGGACATTTATCCAACGTCTGACCTCGCCTTAAAGGCTTTTCGTCAGAGCCGAGAAAAAGGCAAGAACTGACGGTTAACCAGTTTCACTTATATGTATTTTTATCAATATAATAGGCAAAATCGACCTTGAATCCGGTCGCGCTGAGCGTAACTTCGTACGTGTTTTGATACTCGTCGGACTCTTTTTACCCCTTATGTTGTTGAAATATATGGATTTTCCCAAAATCAGTTCTGCGGCCTACCCCATTGATTTATAACGGTTTTTTGAAACGTGTTTTTTAAAGATC
>DNGD01000240.1 GCA_003486725.1 Rhodospirillaceae bacterium | reverse complement strand
GCGCGGGATCCCGCCTGCCCCAAAAAGCTTGCCCCCTGCGGCTGTGCTTCTACAATATTGCGCTCGGCCAATCGTTTTAAAAGTTCATCCGCCGCGCGTTCTGCCGAAACGCCTTTGACAACGCGCAGCTCACGCGCGACTTCAACAACGCGGATCGACTGGCTGTAGGCGACGCCAAGGCGATAATTTTCCATCGTGGCGCTGCCCGCCAGCCACACCGATCCCAATATCGCAACCACCACAACTGGCGCGACAAGATAAAAGGTCAAATCGGTAAGCCAAGGACGATGCATGTTCTGCCCCACGTTTTTCTTGTGTGCTACCCTATCAAACAGCGCGTTAGAACTTCATTAACAACGCCGGTTTCTCCCGCTCACCCCAATAAAAAAAGCGGAGGGACAAGCCCCCCGCTTTCTCTTATCAAAGCAACTCAGCTTTCGCTTAGCCCCTCAAACGGAAGGTGAAGGTCAGTGTGTTTCCGGCAGCGGCGGTCACGTTGCAGAAACCAACCGCAGCGGCAACGCCGATCGGGAATGTACCGGCCGCGGCCGTAGCCGTGCCACCACCTGCGCCAGCAATAGAAAGACCTGTGTCACGTCCTGGGCCCGTTGAGCGAACTAGGATATCCGAGCAAGGCCCCTGTGGCACATTCGCGAAAGTGATCATGAAAGAGTCAGTGCTCGCGCCTTGGCTAACGTTAACTTGACCGCCCCAAACGTCTGTAACATCGGTAACAACACCAGCAGCATCACGCGTGATCATATCGGACGGTATGCCGCCGGCCTGCGCAACCAGTTCGGCGGTGATGGCCGCGTCAACCGTCTGCTGCGTGGCGTGCATCGAGCGGATCGATTGTACCATTTGCAGCAATTGGTTTGTCGTCGTCGAAACGCGCATATTGTTGTACACAGCAGCGGCCGCGACCCAGATCGCGCCCAAGATCAAACCGACGATGCCAAGAACGATGGCGGCTTCGGTCAATGTGAAGCCACGCAGTGAGCGCGGCATGATGTTTTTGGAAAGCATATTAAAAACTCCTTTTTTTGTCGGTTCGGCCGGTTTTAAAGGCAGTGCCTGAGATAACCCCAAGAAACTCAGGCTCGATTCTTACGGGAAAATCCTTAACGTTCTATTAAACGAACGTTTTTTCGTTTTTTCTTCATTTTGCCCCCCTTCCTCGTCATCCCCGCGAAAGCGGGGATCCAGCTGCGCTGCGTCTGCAGCGCATAAGACTCATGCGCCTCGTGGACACTCGGCGCTGGATTCCCGCTTTCGCGGGAATGACGAACATGGATGGAGGCAATAAAAAAGGCCTCACCCTACAGTGAAGCCTGAGCATCCTTCCTCCCTGTCTCCCGAAGCTTTAGCGTAGGGAGACCCTCTACCCTATACAAAGACTCTGACTTACGACTCCATTGCCCATAAAAAAAGGGCTCACCCTACGGTAAACCCTGTGATCATCCACTGCCCTGTATTTGGGGCGCGTTTTCATTATACTGCGGACCGTATCACAACTTTTTCCAAAAGTCAAGTAAAAAGTGACTTTGAAGGCCATCTTTTTCGTTAATGCAACTATAGACAAACTATTATCAGCCAAAACCCACGGTAACCAAAACCATTCGACAAACCGCCAGCTTCTACAGCACTTCCGCTAATCTCCCTGTCTCCCGAAGCCCGAAGGGCACAGGGAGATAACCTCTACACCTCCCCGCCCCTAAGAAAAAAGATTGCCCCCCAAAGGCTTAAGCCATCCATCGCTTGACTTGTGGGCTTTGGTTTGGCAACGTTAGGGAACGACTCACCCTTTCAACGTCTCGTGGAGAGCCCTAGCGATGACCAAATCCGATCTTATTCTACGTTTGGCGGAACTGTACCCGCACCTTCTCCAGCGGGATATTGAGCGTATTGTCGGCACTGTTTTCGATGAAATCTCGAACGCATTGGCGCGCGGCAATCGTGTCGAGCTTCGCGGTTTCGGCGCTTTTTCCGTCAAGCAGCGCGATGCGCGGCAGGGTCGCAATCCCCGCACGGGTGAAGCGGTTGCCGTTTCCGAAAAGCACGTCCCCTTCTTCAAAACGGGCAAGCAACTGCGCGACCGTTTGAACGGCGGCGAAGGCGCCGGAGAAGACTAAAAAGACAAACCCGCGGCGATTAACGGTTGTTTCAACCTTTGGGTTCATGATGCGCGGAAAGGTTCGCTGCGCAAAAATTGAGTGTGGCATACGCCTTGTTGTCTTTGAGTAATCCGGCGGAGCCATAATGTCTGTTGCCATTCCCACCCAAGAATTCGGCCTTCTTTCAACCCTTGTGATCAGCCTCGTCGCCGCGTTTGCGGGCGGGCTTGGCGCGCGCGCGTTGAAACTGCCGCCACTGCTTGGCTATTTGCTGGCGGGCATCGCCATCGGCCCCTTCACCCCCGGTTTGATCGCTAATCAAGGGATCGCGAATGAGCTGGCCGAAGTCGGCGTCGCGCTGATGCTGTTCAACATCGGNNCTTCATTTCTCGTTCAAAGATTTGCTGATGGTGCGCCGCATTGTTGTGCCGGGCGCTTTAATTCAGGTTGTTTCGACAACGATCATCGGCGCGTTTGCTGCGCATTTCCTTCTCGGCACAAACAGCGGCGCGTCGGTTGTGATCGGCCTTACGCTCGCCGTTGCGAGTACAGCCGTTTCCACCCGCGTTCTGGATGAGCGTCAGCAGCTCACCACTTTGGCGGGGCGCATCGCGCTGGGCTGGCTCGTTGTGCAAGATCTGATCGTGATTATCGGCCTTGTGTTGTTTCCCGTTCTGGGCGGCTCGGAAGACACCAGCGCAACGAAGTTGTTGATCAGTCTGGGACAGACGCTTTTACAAATCACCGGCTTTATTGCCGTAATGGTAATCGGCGGGCGTCGCGTAATCCCGTGGCTTTTGGGTTATGTC
>DNGD01000056.1 GCA_003486725.1 Rhodospirillaceae bacterium | reverse complement strand
TCTCACCCCGGAAAGCTACAATAGCCCGCCCTCAAACCCTTGCCAGCCTTGGCTGGCAAGGGTTTGAGGGCATTTTTTTCTGCCTTAAAAAAGCAGCATCTGGTCGGCATTGACCTTTTTTTCCTGATAATTTTTGGTGCCTACCAGCAGCTTCATGTTGGCAAACTGCTTTTCACTGACTTGCAAATAGCGAATCGAGCCTTCTTTGGGCAGATTCTCGGCAAGGCGTTTCAAGTGTTTTTCCGCATCGTCCATGCCGTTCACCATGCGGCCATACACTGACCACTGGATCATGTCGTAGCCATCCTGAATTAAAAAACGGCGAAAGAGGGTGTAGGTGCGCCGCTTTTCGCGCGTGGTGACGGGTAGATCAAAAAAGACGAGCAGGCGCATATAACGGCGGGTGCTGGCACTCATGCAACATCGTCTTCGTCGTTGCGCCCGATGGATGAGGGATCGAGTGCGTGTTGCAGTCGCGGCAAGGCCAGCCTTTCGTGCGGGGCATCATTGAGCACAATGCCCGACAAGCCGGATACCGTCGCTTCCATGGCGGCCAGCAGGGTGCAGCGGCCATCGCCTGCCATATGGCTGGATAGCGTGACATCGTCATGCAATATCGCGACAAGCAGGCCTTTGTCTTGCGGCGCCAGTTCGCGGTCTGGCTCTTGGGGGTAGTGTTTCAGCACATGGGCGTCCACAAAAGGGCGGTAAGGTTCAATCAGGTCATCCGCCAGGTTGAAGGCATTTTGTTCGTTGTGGTGAAAAAGGCCGAAGGCGGGCAGGAAGCCATAACCCACGAGTGATCGGGCCAGCGCGGCGCGCACCACGGCATAGCTGTAGTTCAGCGCGGCGTTGTAAAAACGGCTTTGCAGGCGGCCAAAGCTGGGATGGATCAGCGCGCGGAAATACACTTGCGCGGCTTGGGCTTCGCAGTTATCCGGGTCGCCGGAGCGGGTTTCCTCACTTAAGCGAGCTAACCGGCGCGCGGCGGCAGGGTGGGTGTGTTTGGCGAGCACCGCCGCCTGATTATCAATCTTGAATTGCACCAGCCGTTGCCACAGGCGCTTGCGCGCAGGCTGGCTTAAAGCCAGTTGGGCTGTCATCACTTTCAGGGCCCGGCTGTGCGGCAGATAGGGCAACAGCACGCCGTTGGGCAGGTGCGATTCATCCACGGTAATCACCGCAATCTGGGCCTGGGCGCAGGCGGCGAGCAGCGGGGCGGTGAGGCTGATTTGCGGATGATCCAGCACCAGCACGCCGATATCTTCGAGCATCACGCGCGCTTCGCGTCCCTCTTGCCGGATGCGCAGCGCGCGGTCTTCCAGCGTGAGGGCTGCGGGGTTGGCGATGACCACGCTGCGCCAGCTCATGTTTAGCGGCCGCGTTTCCGGTGGATCGGCTGGCGCGCCTCAAAGTGTACGCGGTGCAGGCCACCGAGGAGGTCGACATGATATTTTTCGACGGCGAGGGCGGTTTTGATGCCAACACCTCGCCACTGACCATCTTTACCCATCGATTGGTTTCGGTCATGCAGCCAAAGTGAAATTGCACCTGTAGCTCTATCAAGCCCCGAGAAATAGCCGTCTTTTATTTCGCCCTTTAATCTCACCATTACCCAATCATTCGGATGCAAGCTAAACAGAAACTGGTAGGTTTCATCCATTACTGTCCATTCTTCCTCAGGTTTTGCCTGAATTACAGCCCGATTCGGCAGTTCCGTTTTTACCGCATCCGAGGCATATACGGGCACGGCATGAAACTTTCCTGCCTTGGTGAAAATGTCCACCCGCAGCATGGCGCCGTTATTGGCGATGCCGCCGCGAATCGGGATGCCGCTTTTTTGCGTGGCGAGCAGTTTCACGCTGCGGATGATCGGCGCGGCCTTGCCTTCGCCGGAGGGTTTGCGCAGTGGCGGCTGGTTGGGCGCAAAGGCTTTTTTGCCATCGCCGCCAAAGGCCAAGAGCCGTTCGCGAATGGCTTCGATGAGTGCGCTGTCGCGTTGCTCGGCGATGTTGTCGAGGTCTTTCAAGGTCAGGCTGGCCAGGGGTGTTTTGATGGCCGATTGTCCGCTTGCGAGCAGCTTGCCTTCCTTGCCGATAGAGCGGATGGTTTCCTGATGCGCTGCGCCCAGCCCGCGCCGGGTAGGGGCACGGGATACGCGTACGGGCTGGATGCTCGCTCGCAGGGCTTGGTCGTAATTTGCCAGGCGCTCTAGTTGCTGGCTTGGGTTGGCCGAGAGCCGCGCGAGCAGTTCTTCACGAAAATGCGGCCAGGGTTTGGGAAAGTCAGTCTCGATCTGGCGCAGGGCAGAGAGGTCAAGCACTTCGCCTGTTTCCGGGTCGATATAGCGGTTGCGCACTTGTTCGAGTTCTTCGCGGCGGGAATAATCCGACATGCGCTTGATCAGGCTGCGGCTGGTGGCGGCAACCACGGCGGCGTCCAGCGCGTGGTGCAAATCACCCTCGGCGCGTACCTTGATCAGTCCCCAGCGGGCGCGCAGCAAGGACGTGAGCTGGCCAGAGAGGACGACGCAGCGGTTGTCCGCCGTGCTGTCCGGATGCCATGCCAGATGGGTTTCGATCATGCGCTTGAATTCCTTGCAGATGTAGCGCGTGTCGTTCAGGTTGCGGTCGCGGAATTCTTCCGCTTCTTCTGCGCCAAAATTGACGCGCAGCAGCCGGTTGCGCTTGGCCTGGCGTATGGCTTTATTGCTTTGCACCCAGGCTTCAAAGCGTTGCCAGTGCCCGCTGTCGCTTGCGCCATCGAAGGCTTCATACGGCGTGCGGTTGCCTTTGTCCTGGTTGCATTTGGTGTGCACGGCGACTTTGTTGTTCATGCTGTCGTCAAAGCTGCGCGAATAGGGCAGGGCGTGGTCTATCTGGGCGTAGCCGGGTTCAAACAGGCGATCCACTTCCAGCGCTTCTTGGCAATAAGGGCATTGGTCGAGCTGTTCGCGAAACAGCCGCCATTTTTGCAAGTCTGGCCCTTTGGGGCGGAAGTTAAAACGGTCTTCAAAATCGGCAAAAGCTTTTTCTTTTTCAACCTGGAATTCTTTTTGCTCGCGTTCGATTTTCTTGCGTTCGTCGTAAGGCTTGGATAAATCACGGGCGAGTTCAATATGCACGGCAGCGGGTGGACCGTATTCGGCAATGAGCGCATTGACCAGCTTGCGTGCCTGATTCAGCGCGCGATACACCACGGGGTTGCGGACAATGTCTTTATCGGGCGCTGGCAGCGTTTTTTGTTTTTCTGTCGCGTCATCAGGCTGGCTATGGTTATAGCCAGCGGATTTGGCCGCTTCGTCATAACGCTGGCCAGCTTCCATGTGCGGCAGAATGGCTTTGAGCGCTTTTTGCGAGAGCTGGATGAACTGCTCGAATGATTCAGAGAGCACCGCTTCGATGATGGGTGCTTCAATACCTTGCGCTGCCATCCACTCGCGGGCTTCGGTGTCATCCTTGTAGCAGGTGAGCGCATAGGCCAGCGCATCGAGCCGGTCGGGGTTGATCGCATCGCGCTGCCATTCGGTTTTGAGCCCAGCCGCTTCATAGGCTTTGCGCAGGGTGTGAAAATGCCTGGCTTCAAACAGCGTGGATTCTTCCGGGTCTTTGTCTTTACCTTTGGGGTCGAAGCGGTAAGAGAGCAGGTTAAAGCGCTGGTGCGTTTCAAGATCCAGCGCCTTGCGTACTTGCTTGAAGGTGAGCTTGGCCTGGGTGAAGGGCAAATCAAGGATGATGCGGCGCTCGGCATCGGTGAGCGGTCGGGCATCGCCGCCACCAACAATCTTGAGGTTGTTGAGCTTGCCAAGCCAGATAAAACGTTCGGCGCGGTAGCTGGCTTTGGGGGCGCGGAATTCGCTTTTTTCGAACGTGCATTTGCCGATCATTTTGAGCAGGTTCGCGCCGGATAACGTGGGTTGCCTTGCCAGCAGCAGGTCTCGAATTGCTGCGTAAAAGTCGGCGCTGGCGATACGGCAACCGAATGCGTTTTGGCGCTCAAAAAGCAGGGCGAGCTCGGCTTCAAGATCAGCGCGGGCAAAGGTGTGCGTGTAAGCGCCGCCTTTGTTGCGCTTGGCGTCTGTAAAGGTTTCGTGCTTGGCGGCGAGTTCGCCCATGGTGCGGTAGCCGGTTTCTTTCAGCAGTGCCTGGTTGCGGCTCACGCCGGAGAGCATTTGCCCGGCTTTTTCGTCTGCCTTGGCTTCTGATTTACGGTTGGAATGAAAGCCGCGATGCTTGACCAGGTGATACAGCACGCTTGCCCATTCTTTGGGCTCCAGCAAGCGGTCAAGCCCTTCGGCGCGCAAGCCCCAGGGCGAGGCATCGGGGAGCGCAAAAGATTCGGGCGTGGCCGCTTCGATCAGGCCGTAACGCTTCATCAAGCGCGTAAGCCGAACCAGCCTATGCGCGCGGCGGCGGATGCGACGGCGGATGAGCCGCGCATCGCGGCGGATTTTGTTGAGGGATTCGCCTTCTTTTGCGGTTTCGGCTTTGTCGAAAGCGCGGACATGCAAGGCCAGAATGCGTTGTGCGTCCGGTAGCAAAAGCGCGGCGCCGACGGAAGCCATGCCAATGTCAAGGCCGAGCGTGTAGGGAATGTTTTCTTTTTGCATGCCGCCACCCGTTTTGGTTAGAATGGCGTCATTGTAGCTTTCCGGGGTGAGAGCCGTTGCTGCAATAAAGTAGCCGCCTTAGGGCGGTGTACTGAATCCGGCCCGACAGGCTTGCCTGTCGGGCCTTTTCTTTTCAGTTTTGTTTTTTACTTTCTCTTTTGCCATCGGATGAATGCGAAGTGCATGTCATCATCCTGTTGGCAGAAAAATACAAAGCCAAATCACCGTCCCGAAAAAGGACTTTCCAGCGGCGGCTTTGCATTCCCTGAGGTCAGATTCAAAGTTTCGCGGCGTCTCGGCAGAGCCGACTTTTTATGGATTACGCACAGTGAGAGATTTTCACTGTACATGGCCGGTTGCTTATTCGCTAAAAAACTCTTTCACC
>DNGD01000188.1:2544-2851 GCA_003486725.1 Rhodospirillaceae bacterium | reverse complement strand
AGATCGAGAAGGCTTTGGGCAAAAAAGCCGTCTATGATTTTCAGCCGATGCAGGCTGGCGACGTGCTGGAAACCTTTGCGGACATCGAGGCGACAAAGCGCGATTTTGGTTATGCCCCGACAACGACGATCCGTGAGGGTATCCCGAATTTTATCGATTGGTTTAAATCGTATCACGGTCTATAATTCGCCCGCGATCCGAACAACCATCTAAAAAACGTCCTTTTTACCCCAAGAGGGGCGGTTCGGGCTTGCAAAGATACGGCGACACGATAAACTGCACGATAACATCCAACCTTAACGATTCG
>DNGD01000188.1:0-2460 GCA_003486725.1 Rhodospirillaceae bacterium | reverse complement strand
ACCTGACTCAAATGGTTCAGGATGATGGCTCAGTGTCGGATGTTAAGCCCGATGATCATGAAATCGAGATGGCTCCTTTGCCACGAGAAGCGCCGCCCGTGTATACGCCTCCGCCGCCCGTTGAACCCGTTGCCGTCGACTCCTTCCTGTCGGACAACGCAGCCAGTGCTGCCACGTCTTCGTTGGCTTCTTTGGCCAGCACCGTTGAGGTTGAGCGCCGCGCCTCGTTTACCGGCCATACCCTTATCGGGGACAGCCATAAGACGCTGGAAGATTTGGTTATGAGCTTGATGAAACCGATGCTTAAGGACTGGCTGGATCAGAATTTGCCTGCCGTTGTTGACCGGATCGTCCAAAAAGAAGTCGAGCGGATCAGCCGTCGCGTGCCCGAATAGGGGCTTTATTCATAGGAAATAAGAGGTTATAAAGCTGCCTTACCCGATCGGGTGAGGTTTTTTGTGTTGGCTTACGCCGCCTTGGCGTTTTCGTATAAGGATCGTCCTTTGTCAGAGAGAAAAAAACAGAGAGAAGCTAGAAACACTGGCCAAAGCTCCGCCAGTTTGATCAAGCGTCTCTTCAAAGGTTATTTGAAGCCGCATCTAAAGGGCTTTGCGGTGGCCATCTTTTTCATGGCGATCGGCGCGGCGGCCACGGGCGGCTTGGCCAAGATGATCGAGCCGATCATCAATCAGTTGGGCAAGGGGCAGTCGGAAAGTTACATTTTGGGATTGGGCGGTTTGGTCATCGCGATTTTTGCGGCGCGCGGCGCGGCGACGTATTTTCACACCGTGATCATGAACCGTATAGGCCAGCGCATCGTGACCGACGTGCAGCAACAACTTCACCGGCATCTGCTCAGCTGTGATCTGTCATTCTTCCATACCAATGCGTCGGGCGAGTTGATGATGCGTTTGACCAATGACGTGGGCATCATGCGCCAAGCGGTAGGCGAGTGCATGACCAGCTCGTTCAAAGGCGGCTTGACGCTGATTTTTCTTGTCGCCGTGATGTTTTATCAGGACTGGAAATTATCGCTCGCGGCGTTCTTTGTGTTTCCGCTGTCGGCTTTGTTCGTGGCGCAACTGGGAAAACATATGCGCCGCTATTCGCGTAAATCGCAGGAGGAAACGGGCAAGTTTGCTTCGCTCCTCAGCCAGATATTTCTGGGCATGCGGCATGTGAAGGCTTACGGCATGGAAGCGGCCGAACATGAGCGCGTGAAGGGCACGACGGAGGCTGTTTATAAGCTGGCCGTGAAAGGCTATCACGTCAGTGCGCTCGCAAACCCGATGGCGGAAATATTGAGCGGCCTTGCGATTATGACCGTGATTTTCTATGGCAACTGGCAAGTGGAGCAGGGGCACACAACGACGGGCGCGTTGTTCTCGTTCATCACGGCCTTTGTGCTGGCGTTCGATCCCATGAAACGTACCGCCAAGGTGAATGCGCAACTGCAATCGGGCTTGGCGGCGGCGGAGCGCGTGTTCCAGATTCTGGATACCAAGCCGACCATTATGGATAAACCGGCGGCGCAGCCTCTGGCGGTGTCAGACTATGGCGTTCGGATCGAAAATGTTGTGTTCAACTATCCTGATGGTTCGCCTGCGTTGAAGGACGTTACGATCAATGTGCCGCACGGCAAGACGGTGGCGATTGTCGGGCCCTCGGGCGCGGGGAAATCTACGATCATTAATCTGATCCCGCGCTTTTACGATATTCAAAGCGGGCGCATCACCATCGGCGGCGTCGACGTGCGCGACGTGACGATGCAAAGCCTGCGTGCGCAGCTGGCGCTCGTCAGTCAGGAAACGGCGTTGTTTGACGAAAGCATTCGAGCGAACATCGAATATGGCCGCGTGGGGGCCAGCTTTGACGAGGTGAAAAGAGCCGCTGCCGACGCTTTTGCTGACGGGTTTATCGAAGCGTTGCCGCAGGGGTATGACACCATCGTGGGCGAAAGCGGCGTGAAGCTGTCGGGCGGCCAGCGGCAACGCATCGCGATTGCGCGGGCTATGCTGCGGAACGCGCCAATCCTGCTTTTGGATGAGGCGACTTCGGCGCTCGACAATGAATCCGAACGCGCGGTGCAGGACGCGTTGCGGCGGTTGCAAAAGGGGCGCACGACCATCGTCGTTGCGCATCGTCTGTCCACCATCGTCGATGCCGACCATATCGTTGTGATGGATCAGGGCAGGGTGGTCGAACAGGGAACACATAGCGAATTGATGGTAAAAGGCTGGGTTTATGCCAAACTTTACGGGATTCAGGGCGGAGTTTAGGATTCAGAGTTAAGTTGTTGAATGCGGCTTCCTTTATCGTCATCCCAGAAAACTTTCTCTTCGACTCGCTTTGCGAGACGAAAGAAAGTTGATCTGGGATCCAGTTGTCTTATCCGCTGGCGACGTTGACTCGCATTTCATTACGGAAAGGCCAACTGGATCCCTCGTCCATTTTCTTTCG
>DNGD01000193.1 GCA_003486725.1 Rhodospirillaceae bacterium | reverse complement strand
GGGTGTCACGTTTGACCGATGCCTATGGCCGCATTTTCCCCGCTTGGCCGAACAGCAAAAAGGATTATGTCGCCCCCGAATGCGCCGACGCCTGATTACAGTGCTTTTTAGGCAACATTCGTATCATTTTGGCCAGCATTAAGAGTCTGTCAAACTCTCTCCTATAGATTGCCTTTATCAGGCCACGTTGTGATGGCTTATTAAAAAAAGCGATTTATGGAGAGCACACATGACGAATTTACAAGAGAAAAACCCTGAAAAACAAAGCGAAGCATGGGCTTTGGCTAGTCTTGTCGCCGGTCGTTATGGACGTCTCGCGCTCACCCGCGCTGCCGGAGAGGCTGCCGCCGCTGAACGTAAGGGCGATATGGAAAAATCAGCTCTCTGGACCAGTGTTGTTGCTTATTTGCGCGAAACTCTGCAGCAAAGCAACTCACAACCCGCTACAGCGTAATCTTCCGGCCATGCACTAACGGATGGGCCGACGCCTACTCGCCATCTTTCTTTGCCGATGACATGAATTTGATGGCGCGGATTTCTTCTTGAATCAATTTCGAGACGTTTTCTTTATAGAAGTTCATCTCTTTTTCCATAAAGGTGCGCAGCGACTGAATCGCTTCGTTCCATTTGCCTTCAATATCCCCCAGCTGGGTCATCGCAATAACGCGTGAGCGCAAGCGCTCTTCCAAAGACGGCATCAACTCTTCGATGCGCGTCAAGCAATCAGATTCCAGACGCGTCATCTTTTCGTCCAACGCCGAGTGCGCCTGTCTCATGCTTTTGCTAAGATCATCCCTGTTACTGCGCCATTCCTGCGCCGCACCGCCCAAGGCAATCACGCGCATTTCAAGGCTGGCCAGATTGGCCTCGCATTTGTCCTGCGTCGATTGAAAAGTCTGGAACTGCGTGCGCAGCGATGAATCCTCGCGCGCCAGATCGCCGAGAGAAGACTCCATACGCGACAAACGTTCATCAAAATGACGACGCAATTCCGGGACGTCCCCTTGATTATTTTGCGCGGGCTGTGCCGCCGCCGTTTCAAGAACGGACAAGCTGCGACGCACACCGGCCACGGCGCTTTCCAAGGCCGCAAAGCGCGGCTCCAGCGTTTCGAATGACGGCTCGGTCGGCGCATTTTGCGCGCCGATATCAGCCAGTTTATTTTGCGTCTCTAAAAGAACGGCCAAAGTTTGCGCGACGCCTGTCATGGCGCTGGCGATCTTGACTTCCATTCTGGAAAGTTCCGCCGATGTGTCCGCTTTACTTGCCGCCAAGCCGGTTTCGGTCTGGACAAGCAAACTTCCCAGACGATTGATTTGCGATTCCAGCGAGGTGATCCGCTGCTCGGTCTGTGCATCGGGCTGCGGCGCTGGCGCTGTAACCGGCGCGGGCGGCGGGATCATCGCAACAACTTCGCTCATTCTGTTCTGCAGCATCGTCTCGACCGAGGTGCGGACAAGCTCTTTCAAAGCGTCTTGATCGATGGGCGCGGGTGCCTGCGGTGCGGCAGGCCGGATCAGCGCGATAACCGCATGCATTCTTTCTTGCACAGAAGATTCAACAGTCGAACGAACAAGCTCTTTCAGCGCGTCTTGATCGATAGGCGCGGGAGGAATTGGCAAAGGCAAATGCGAAACGGCATCGCTCACTTTATCCTGCACCGTCGCCTCAACGGTTGTGCGGACAAGTTCACGCAGCGACTCTTGATCGATGGGCGCGGGCGGCAGTGGCGCGGGCAAAGGCAAATGCGAGACCGCATCGCTCACCTTATCCTGCACGGTTGCCTCAACGGTGGTGCGGACAAGTTCTTTCAAGGCTGCTTGATCGATAGGCGCAGGCGTCTGCAAGTGCAAAAGCGCATCGCGCATTTTATCCTGCACGGCGACCTCGACGATAGGCCGAACCATATAACGTAATTCGCTTTGATCGAATGGTGCTGGCAAAGGCGGCGGTGCGGGCGGCGCAAATTCGCTCATTTTGGTTTGTACAGCGACATCGACAACAGAGCGCACAAGATCACGCAGCTCGCATTGATCGACCGGCGGCGAAACAGGGGGCTCATTATCGCGCATCTCGTCTTGCAACGCGGCATCGACGATCGATCGGATCAGATCGCGCAACAAATCCTGATCAATAAGCGGGGCGGGCTCAACGGCAGGCGCGGCAACGGGTGCAGGCGTTGGCGCAACGACGGGCGATGGCGGCGCGGGTGGAGGCGCAATAGTCTCGGACGCATAGCTTGGCGTCGCCCTCTCCTCTGACGAGGGTTCGGGGAAATTGACAAAGCCAACAAACGGCACAAAGAACGGTATAGACATAAGACGTGATCCCAGAAAAAAGCGGGAACGAAAGGCGGGAAACCGGCAGGCATAACCTCCGGTTTATTAACCATAAACCAGCCCCCTCGCCTTGTACAGAACGAAAGTCAGCCGCCCCGTCTCTTAGGCGGTCTCTTGCCCGTGCTTTATGCCGCCAGTTTCTTTTCGATCGCTTCGATGGCGGCTGGCATCGCGGCGGGATCGGTTCCCCCCGCCTGCGCCATATCGGGACGGCCACCGCCGCCCTTACCGCCAAGCGCTTCCGCGCCGACCTTGACGAGATCAACGGCGCTCACCTTGGCCGTAAGATCATCCGTCACCGCGACGACCAGCGAGACCTTGCCTTCAAAGCTGGAGGCCAGCGCGACAACGCCGGACTTCATCTGCGCCTTAAACGCATCGGCCATCGGCTTTAAATCCTTGGCGGGCATATCGGTCATCACACGGCTAATAAAGTTCACACCGCCGATTTGGCGAGGCGCTTCGCTGCTGGCCGAGGAAGAACCGCCGCCGCCCATCGCAACCTGACGGCGCAGATCAGCGACTTCACGCTCTAGCTTCTTGCGCTCTTCCACCAGTTGCGCAACACGCGAAGGCGCATCGGCGGGTGCGGCCTTCAGCGCATCGGCAACCTGCTGCAACTGCGCTTCCTGCTGCGCGAAATAGGCCAAAGCCCCCGCGCCCGTGAGCGCTTCAATACGGCGAACGCCGGCAGAAACCGCGCTTTCGGACACGATCTTGATCAAGCCAATATCGCCCGCACGCTTCACATGTGTGCCGCCGCAAAGTTCAATGGAGAAGTTGAGCTTATCGCCCTCACCTTCGCCGCCCATGGAGACAACGCGCACTTCCTCGCCGTACTTTTCGCCGAACAGCGCCATCGCGCCTTCGTCCATTGCTTCTTGCGGGGTCATCAGGCGCGTGGTGACTTCGTCGTTCCGGCGGATAACGGCATTCACTTCCGCCTCAACCTGCGCGAGCACATCCGCACCGACAGGCACGGGCTGGCTGATATCAAAGCGCAGACGATCCGGCGTCACGAGCGAGCCCTTTTGCGCAACATGGGTGCCGAGCTTGCGGCGCAACGCTTCATGCAGCAGATGCGTGGCCGAGTGATTGGCACGGATCGCGGCGCGACGCGCACCATCCACAACCAGCGTGACTTCGTCGCCCGTCTTCACGGTGCCCTTGTCAACGCGGCCATAATGCACAAACAGATTGCCGGATTCCTTGCGCGTATCGGTAACGGTAATCACCGCGCCCGAAGCGGTTTTAATCACGCCCGTATCGCCCACCTGCCCGCCGGACTCGC
>DNGD01000220.1 GCA_003486725.1 Rhodospirillaceae bacterium | reverse complement strand
GCGCCGATCAAGCCAAGCCTCAAAAGAGGCCTAGCAAGGAGTTATATTGAGGGGGTCTATAGCGGGAAAGTTAGGCGAAAGCAAGTTTCGCTTCGCCATTTCCGCGTGCGACGACGATTGACGTGACCCGTTTCCTTAATTCATCCCAATTATTGCATATATTACAATCAGGTATCTTTAAATCCGCGGAAAGATTTCTAAGCTCTTCGTCAAGGGGGTGATGAATCGTGGTTAAAAGGGTGAGGCAGCCTACATTGACTGAAGCGCGGGCATTATCTTTGCTCCCCACAATCGACAGGACACTGCTGGCTGGGAAACCGTTGCATGCCTTTTTAAAGACAGGAGCGCGGTCTTTTTGGCCTTGTGTGGAGAAGTAGCGTTTTTTGCCGATAATGTGGCCTAATTCAGGGGCTTCGTTCGCATTAACCGCGAGATCAAAAATTGTGGGGATTATATCGGGTGCGTTTCCGTAAAAAAGTGCCGTATCGATATGATGGCTGGCAAGAACTTTGATTGTGTCGATGAAGTCTGGATGTATTTCGACTTTGATTCGCTCATTTTTCAGGATTTCAGCTGTTTTTCGTGCCCATAAAGTATCGCCGGAAGGTTGGATTGTGGCCGCTCGGCTTTGCTGACTGATGGATGTGTAATGTCTATCAGCAAAAGCTTCGCCATAGGCGCGCCCGATGATTGTGCCAACGTTGCTGCCATAGGCTTGTGCAAAGTTGATCAGCGCGAGATTAATTTGGCTAGCCATTCGTGCGTTCCTCTTCTTCTAGAATCGGGCAGAATCGGGGTCTTGACGAATACCCAACGAAAAAGCCTAGGTCGGATTCTGCGGAGCGGCAAGAGTTAAGTTTTGGGGAAATAGTTTCAGGGTAGACAGCCACAAAAAGCGCAAAATCCACTGCATTCCTGTTGTCGACTGACAAGCAAGGCGCTATGGTGCCGGCCATAAAACCCGTGCTTTTACCATGTTTCAGGGAGACGACGTCTATGGCTACGCAATCCAAGTGGGTCTATTCATTCGGTGACGGTCGTGCGGAAGGGCGCAGCGATATGCGCAATCTTCTGGGCGGCAAAGGCGCGGGTCTTGCCGAGATGTCCAATTTGGGATTGCCGGTGCCTCCCGGATTTACGATCACAACGGAAGTCTGCACGTATTATTACGCGAACGGCAACACCTATCCCGACAGTTTGACGGGCGAAGTATTGGCGGCGATTGCGACTGTCGAGAAAATCGTTGGCTGCACTTTTGGCGACACGGTGAACCCGCTTCTGGTTTCTGTGCGCTCTGGCGCGCGCGCCTCGATGCCCGGCATGATGGACACCATTTTGAATCTTGGCCTTAACAAGCAAACCGTTGAAGGGCTTGTGAAGCGTAGCGGCGACGCGCGTTTTGCCTATGACAGCTATCGCCGCTTTATCCAGATGTACAGCTCGGTTGTCCTTGAAATCCCGATGCACAATTTCGAAGACGTGCTGGATGATGTGAAGCGCGCGCGTTCCTATTCGCAAGACACGCAGATGAAGGCTGAAGACTGGAAAGAAGTGATCGAGGCCTATCTGGAAGTCGTGCAAAAGAAGAAGGGCAAGCCGTTCCCACAGGATGTGCATGAACAATTGTGGGGTGCGGTTGGCGCTGTGTTTGGCTCGTGGATGAACCAGCGTGCGATCACTTACCGCCGTCTGAACGATATTCCTGCCGAGTGGGGTACCGCCGTCAATGTGCAAGCGATGGTGTTTGGCAATATGGGCGAGGATTGCTGCACCGGCGTCGCCTTCACGCGCAACCCGTCGACAGGCGAGAATGCGTTCTATGGTGAGTATCTTGTCAACGCGCAAGGCGAAGACGTTGTAGCCGGCATCCGCACGCCGCAACATCTGACCGTAAAAGGCAAACAGGACAACGGCTCCGATCTTCCTGCGATGGAAGAGGTGATGCCCGATGTGTTCCGTCAGTTGAACGATGTGCGCCTGAAGCTGGAGAAGCACTATCGCGACATGCAGGACATTGAATTCACGGTGCAGCAGAGCAAGCTTTATATGCTGCAAACACGTACCGGCAAGCGCACGGCACCCGCCGCGCTGAAGATCGCCGTTGATATGGTTTCCGAAGGTGTGATCGACAAGAAAGAAGCGGTCAAGCGCATCGACCCCGCTTCGCTTGATCAGTTACTACATCCAACGCTTGATCCCAAGGCGACGCGCAATGTGATTGCCAAGGGTCTGCCCGCCTCGCCGGGCGCGGCGTCCGGCATGGCGGTGTTTTCGGCGGATGAGGCCGAAGATCTGGCGAACAAGGGCAAGAAGGTTATTCTCTGCCGCATCGAAACCAGCCCTGAAGATATTCACGGCATGCACGCGGCCAAGGGTATCATCACCAGCCGTGGCGGTATGACCAGCCACGCGGCGGTTGTGGCGCGCGGCATGGGGCGTGCTTGCGTCGCGGGCGCGGGCGAGCTTCATATCGATTACGCGAAGAAGGAAATGTCCGTGCGCGGCGTGACCGTGAAGGCGGGCGATGTTATCACGATCGATGGCTCGAAGGGCGAAGTGATGCTGGGCGAAGTTCCCACCATTCAGCCTGAACTTTCCGGCGACTTCGGTACGCTGATGGCATGGGCGGACAGCATGCGCACACTGAAAGTAAGAACCAATGCGGAAACGCCGCTGGATGCCCGCACGGCGATCAAGTTCGGCGCGGAAGGCATTGGCCTGTGCCGCACAGAGCATATGTTCTTCGATGTCGAGCGCATCATCGCGATGCGCGAGATGATCGTGGCTGAAAACGAAGCGGGCCGCCGCGCTGCGCTGGAAAAATTGCTGCCCTATCAGCAAAAAGATTTCGAGGATCTGTTTACGATTATGGACGGGCTTCCTGTTACGATCCGCCTGCTTGATCCGCCGTTGCATGAGTTCCTGCCCAAGACGGACAGCGAAATGCAGGACGTTGCGAGGGGCGCGGGCATCACAGTGGAGCAAGTGGAACGCCGCTCGGCAATGCTGCATGAATCCAATCCAATGCTGGGGCATCGTGGCTGTCGCCTCGGTATTTCGTATCCGGAGATTTACGAGATGCAAGCGCGCGCGATCTTCGGCGCGGTCATTGCGATGAAGAAGCAGGGCAAGACGGTTCTACCGGAAGTCATGATACCTCTTGTCGCTTTGAAGAAAGAGCTGGATATCCTTGAGCAGATGGTGCGCAAGGTGGCTGCGGAAATGATGGCGGCCTCTGGTACAAATTTCGAGTATATGGTCGGCACGATGATCGAACTCCCCCGCGCGGCGTTGCAGGCGGGCGTGATCGCGCAGACGGCTGAGTTTTTCAGCTTCGGCACGAACGATCTGACGCAAACGACCTTTGGCCTCTCGCGCGATGATGCAGGCACGTTCCTGCCTGACTATTACCGTACTGGCGTTTTGGAACAGGATCCCTTCGTCACCATCGATCAAGATGGTGTGGGTGAGCTGATCAAGATCGCCGCCGAGCGTGGCCGTGCCACGCGCAGCGATCTCAAGCTCGGCATCTGCGGCGAACATGGCGGCGATCCGGCCTCGGTCAAGTTCTGCCATGCGGCAGGCTTGAACTATGTTTCCTGCTCGCCGTACCGCGTGCCGATTGCACGTCTGGCAGCAGCGCAAGCAGCAATTGAAAACCAAAGCGATCTCGACGCCCGCAAAAATGCGGCTTAGGGATCAGCGCCGTCTGCTCGCGCGGATGAGGTCGGCGAGTGTGCCGTTGCAGCTGTGGCTGAGGCGGTCATACTCCTGCGGCGTATCGATAAACGACTGATGTTTTTGTCGCACGACGGACAGGTTTTTCCCCAGCTCTTTCATGTAACCGCTAATCATGTCGTGAATCTGCGTCTCTGCCACCTGAGGAGAGCTGGCGCGGATGACGCCAATGCGCGCAAGCGCCCCGCGCAATTGTTCTTTCAAAAACGGCGTGGTTGACCTTACCAGATTTTCATCGGCGGCAACGTGGCGTTGTTCATGTTCCAAAACTGTATGGTAGCTGCATGAGCCGTTTGGCAGTTCGCGCGCCAAATAGATCATCGTGTCGTCGAAACCGTAATCCATCTGGAACGATTTGATTTGCGCGCAAACTAAAGGATCATCGGGCGAAACGCGCACATTGATCTCGAAATGCGTATCCAGCTTCAAGCTGGCGGCGGTGAGGCCGACGGGCGTTTCATGCTGTGTGCTGCTGAAATCTTTTTGGCTATCGAGCGCGAACTGCCGCAGGCCTTCTAGATCAAACGTGTCGTTTAACTGCGGGTTCACCGAAAGCTGGTTAATCACGATAACGGGCGGACTATAATCAGGGCAGCCGTTCGGCTGTTCGGCATAAACAGGTATGGCCAAACAAACGAGCGCGAGGAAAAACGAGATGAAACGCAGCATAATGATGAGGATACACGCTTTAGGTTAATAAAACGACGGCCCCTTTTCCTCCATCTAAAAGTTAATAACGCGCTGATTATATTGGTTAATTGGCAGATGATTCTTTTTAGTTTCGTTGCGATGTGTTAAAGTGTGTCTGTCGCAACCGTTGCGCGGTTCATTGCAAAAATAAGACATAGTCAGCCAACAGGATCATTATCATGCCAAATAACATCGAAACCTTCCGCACGTCAAACTGGGCCAAAAATCCCTTAATCGCCGGCGCTTTGGCGGCCGCGGCCCGAAGCCAGACCCCGCGTTTGATGCGCGTTTCCACGCAGGTGGCCCGATGCGTCCATCTTCCTGCCCATTTGGTTTCTCTGGACGGGCAGAAATTCTTCCCGACATCCTCGTATGACAAGGCCGACCGCATTTACCGCCGAACATCCCTTTTTCTTGAAACGCTTTTAAAAGAAGAACCTTTCCTTTCTTAAGTCACAAAAATCAGTTAGAATCGCGCCAGATTCGATAAGGATAAATCCTTTGGGGCGCGATGGTTTTTTCAGACAAAGATCCGGTAGAACAAAATGACGGCGCTGATTGCGGCGAGGTCGATCTGGCGCGCCGCCATCTTTTGCGTCTGGGGTTGACGACGCTGCCCTTTCTTTCCGCTTCGCTTTTGCTCCCATCGCCTCTTTGGGCGGCGGTGACCAAGAAGGCTACAATCCTCGAGCCTTTAAACAAGACGACAGCGCCCCCCGCGCCCTCCAGCAAACCAAAACCGCCGCGTATTTTGATGATCGATCCGGGCCATGGCGGACATGATCCGGGGGCGATCGGCCTGTCCGGCACGCAAGAAAAAGACATCACGCTCGACATCGCGCGGCGAATGGCGTCCGCTTTCTCTGTCGAGCCGAATATCAAGGTTCACCTGACCCGCAAGGATGATGTCTTCCTGTCTTTGGCCGAACGCGTTGAGCGTGGCTGCGCGGTGAAGGCCGATTTGTTTATCTCGATCCACGCGGACAGCGCGCCGAACCATGGGGCGAGGGGGCTTTCGGCCTACACGCTATCGGAAAAAGCATCGGATCAATTCGCCAGTTTGTTGGCAGAAAAAGAAAACCATGCGGATGTGAAGGGCGGCTTGGGCCTTCCCGTCGAAGACAAAGAAGTTGCGGCGATTCTCTTCGATCTCGCCGCGCGGCACACGCGCAACACGGCGCAACGGGTCAAGGTCGGCTTTATCAAGGGGATGGGGCGGCGCTGGACGTTGCTGGATCAGCCCATGCGCGCGGCCAATTTTGCGGTGCTCCGTTCGCCCGAAGTGCCGTCCATGCTGGTCGAAACGGGCTTTTTATCCAATAAACATGACGAATCGCTGCTGGTTAAGCCCCTTCAACGCCAGAAAATAGCCGGATTAATGGCCAAAGAGCTCGCCTTTTTGCTGAAAAGCCCGTTATTTGGTTAACATTCATTGATTTCAGGTTTGACTCTGCGCGGCGCAGCCCCTATACACGGGCTTCCTTTTAGAAGTTCAGTGGAGTGAGTGAAGTGAAACGTACCTATCAACCCAGCAAGCTGGTTCGCGCGCGCCGTCATGGCTATCGCGCCCGTATGGCAACAGCCAATGGCCGCAAGATCGTTGCTCGCCGTCGCGCTCAGGGTCGCAAGAAGCTAACGGCTTAATTGTTCGGGGGTGATTGATGCCCCAGACTGCCCTTATCAGCGTTCTTAAAAAAAGAAGCGAGTTCACGGCTGTTTCAGCGGTGCGCAAGCGTTTTGTGACGCCCGGCTTTATCATGCAGATCGCGCCGCGCGATCCGTCTTTGACCCCGCCCATCGCTTATGGACTGACAACCAGCAAAAAGATGGTCAGCAATCTGGCCGTGGATCGCAACCGCGCGCGCCGCCGTTTGCGTGCGCTGGTGCAGGAATATCTGCCCGCGCTGGGAGCTCCCCATACCAACTATGTTTTTCTGGCGCGCAAAGAGATTTTGTCTTTGCCTCACGCGACGTTACGTCAAGACCTTGAAAAAGCTATCCAGCGGCTTAAACTGTAAAAGTGATGGTCACTTTTCTCCGCGCTTTGATCTGGCTTTACCGCCACAGCCTGTCGTCCTTTATGGGGCGTCATTGCCGGTTTGAGCCGACCTGTTCCGCTTATGCCGATGAAGCGCTTAGGCTTTACGGCGCAAGGCGTGGCGGTTGGCTGGCGATTAAGCGGATCGGACGGTGTCATCCGTGGGGCGGGTCCGGTTATGATCCTGTTCCGCCACCTGATCGGCCCCCTGATTAAACGTTGATCGCGGGTTTGAAAAATGGGATATACGCCCTGCGTTTAATACCCCCTTGGCCGCCTTATAGGATTTGTTTGGAAGATCATGGATAATAATAACTTCATCACCGCCGTCATCTTGTCGATCGCTATTCTCGTGGGCTTTCATTACTTCTATGAAAAGCCTCAATTGGAGAAGGCGCAGCATCAGCTGATGTTGCAAAAAGAAGCCGCCAAGGCCAAGCCGGAATCCGCGCCTTTGGCCGCGTTGCCAACCAAGGAAAGAAGCGTCGTTCTTGCCGAAACGCCGCGCGTTGCGATTGCGACGGGTGAGCTGCGCGGCTCCATCAATCTGAAGGGTGGGCGGATCGACGATCTTGATCTCGTCAACTACCGCGAAACAGTCGCAAAAGATTCCCATCAGATTACGTTATTCTCGCCCGCCGGATCGGCGGCGCCGTATCAGGCTTATTATGCGACGTTCGGCTGGCTCGCCGATGCGGGCGTCACCGTGCCTGATGATCAGACAATCTGGAAGGCGGATCGTAAGACGCTTGAAGTTGGTAAGCCCGTTTTGCTGAGTTGGGATAACGGCAAAGGCTTGCTGTTTGAAAAACTGATCGCGATTGACGAGCATTTCCTGTTTACGATTACGGATCGTGTGCGCAATTCCAGCGCGGATACCGTGACGCTTTATCCTTATGGCCTTGTGGCACGCCACGGCCAACCGAAGATCGAAGATTCTTATGTCCTGCATGAAGGGCCGATGGGCGTTCTGGGCGGCACCTTGCAGGAAGTCAAATACAGCCAGTTGATGGAAGAGCCGAAGATCGTCACGGAAAGCCAAGGCGGCTGGCTGGGGATCACCGATAAATACTGGCTCGTTTCCTTGTTGCCTGCACAGGATGAAAAGATCACGGCGAGCTTCAGCTATGCGCCATCCACGGATGCTTCCAAGCCGGAGCAGGGCACGTTCCAGACCGATTTTCGCGGCACGGCGGTGAGCCTTGCGGCGGGGGCGAGCAGCGAGCGCAAAACGCATCTATTTGCGGGTGCCAAGCGCGTGAGCCTTTTGGATCAATATGAAAAGCAACTGAACCTGCCGCTGTTCGACCGCGCGATTGACTTTGGTTGGTACTACTATCTGACCAAGCCTTTCCTGTATTTGCTCGACGGGCTGAACGGGATGTTCGGCAATATGGGC
>DNGD01000257.1 GCA_003486725.1 Rhodospirillaceae bacterium | reverse complement strand
CCCTCCTCCTTGGCGTTCAAGCGGTTACCGATATGTCAGTTGCTGCTGGTACACCTGCCGCACCGA
The DNA here is from genome assembly GCA_003486725.1 of Rhodospirillaceae bacterium. Taxonomy (GTDB): domain Bacteria; phylum Pseudomonadota; class Alphaproteobacteria; order UBA9219; family UBA9219; genus UBA8914. The sequence continues at coordinate 3,886 of DNGD01000257.1, read as the reverse complement.
CCTTTGATGTTACCGTCGTCTATAGCTAAGTCGATGGATCGGTAAAGATAACCTAAGAATAAGGGCAGGATTTTTCCTGCCCTTATTTATTACAACCTGCTAAAACAACCCAATGAAACATATTCTTTTCTACATTTTATGTTTTTTCTTTTGCGCGGCTTCGCCAGCCTTTGCCGCGACATCTATCACTATTCAAGAAACGCAGAGCCTCACTTTCCCGACCATCGGTCTCCCCTCAGCGGGGACAACCAACCTGACGATCAGCCCGTTAAACTCCTCAACATCTGGCACGGCAACGATCCTTTCCGGCACCGCAAGCCGTGGAACCTATACACTTACCGCCAAAGGTAAAGGCGGAATTTCAATATCGATTGATATTACAGGCATAACGACCGGCAACGCCGGTTTGACTTTAAGCGCCTTTCGTGGCTTCTATCGTAGCCAGACGATCAGTAGTTTTCCAAGTTCAACACTCCCCCTTCCCGCAGTAAGTCCAGGCACCCCGCTATACCTTGGTGCGACCGTCACGGCGGATAGCACCGTACCCGCTGGATCTTATACAGGATCCTTCGATATAACCGTCTTTGTCCAATAACCGGAGTTTAACATGTCAAAAAGGTTCGCTCTTTCTTTTTCGCTCGCCATCATCCTCCTTTTGTGTTCCTCGCCAGCTATGGCCAGAAACGCCGAGCTTCTTTTGTCCCCGACCCGCATAGTTCTTGAAAACGGCGCCAAATATATGACCGTGACGGTTAGAAACAACGGCGATGGTGTTGGCCGTTACAAGATCGAGCTTGTCGATGCCGTGATGAATGAAAATGGCGGCATTAAACTCCGCGAAGAAGGCTCAAAAGACGAGTTCTCGGCGAAAGATGTCATCAGCCTATCCCCCCGCAACATGACATTGAAACCCGATGAAAATCAGGTCGTGCGCATCCTTGTTAAAAATACGAGTGAGCTTCCCGATGGCGAGTATCGGTCTCATCTCCAGGTTCGTATGACCGAAAACGATCTGGACTTGAAAACGGGCAAACCTTCAACAGACGGTACAGGCGTCGTCGTCAGGCCAAAGATGACAACCGTTATCCCCCTTATCGTGCGCAAGGGAACAACGGAGTTTAAAATTACGCTTGATGACGCCAAGCTAGTCATGGCTGGCGGAGAAGGCCAGCCGTCCCCTGAGATCAAGGCCAGTTTCAGCTTCTCGGGCAACCGCTCTGTTCTGGGTGACATAAAGGTCACGCATGTGGCCCCCGACGGCAAGGAAACCCAGCTGGCGTTTTACCGTGGCATCGCCATCTATCGCGGTCTGACAAAACGCACACAAACGGTACCCCTTAAAGTTCCCCAAGGGGCAAACATTCACAGTGGCAAAATCGATATCGCCTTCATGTCGCAGGAGGACGAGGGAAGCAAGGTTTTATCGTCTAAAACCATCAATCCGTAACGCTGTTTCAACCCGTCTTTTAAAAGCCACAGCCGTAGAAAAAATAGAGGCGCTACAGTCGTATTCATGGCCGAATCAGTTGGGGATAAGTACGATTATCCCTTGATTAGACTGAACAAACGGCTCGTGCATGCCACAAAGATTTACTCTGTGCCTCTCTGTGAAACAAGGCCCCTTAACCGCACAGGGTACCACGATCTATGGTTAGGTCGCCGCCCCCTTTGCGCATCTGGCTTTTGTCCATCTTGCTGGCGCTTGGCTTCATTTTTGCCCCCGATTATGCCGTTGCCGCGGAGCCCTCTTCATCGGGTCAAAAGGTACGCGTTCGCGTCACGACACCAAACGATCCCGACACCATTAACGCGTCCACTCTGCGCGCCGTAATCAACAATGACGCGACTGCAACTCGTTTTATCAAACCGCTGGATTTGAACGGTCAGCTTTTCCTTCCCTTCAAAGACTTTCTCCAACTTTTCGATTTTCCTATCTACGCAGATCAAACGGCCTCGCGTTGGAGAGGTTTCTTCATAAATCCCGACAATCAATTTAGCCTTGATATCGACGCACTGGACGCACAAATCAAAACAACGCATTACCCCGTCACAAGGCAGGACGTTCGCAAGAAGGACGGACAACTGTATATCAGCGCAAAGGCGCTTGAATCATGGTTCGGAATATCAATACGTGATGTCTCCTACGCGACAGGATCCATTCATTTCTCAACCAGCTTTGTGTCGCCGTCCGAGGCGCAGGCTTTACGCAAGAAAAACCGTCTTGAGCTTCTCGGCCCCTATACGCATAAAGAACCAGCCACTTCCGCGTTTCCAGAAGTTCCACAGACTTCCTTCGGTCTTCCGCCTCTGGCAAAGGCGGACGCAACAACGCAAAAGCACAGCCTGAGCGGCACAACACACGCGGGACACGAGGTCGAGCTTTATCACAATGATAAACTCATCTCTTTTCAGTATGCCGATGAAACTGGGCGTTATAACTTTCAGGATATCCCCCTTCTCTTGGGAGAGAACGTTTTTCGCATCGCAATCTATGGCGCTCAAGGTCAGTACGAGGAAAGAAAGGAGAGGATTACAGCCGAAATCCCTTTAGTAAAAAACTTTAAAATATCGCCGTCCATAACGGGTAAAACGGAAAGCAAAGAAGCTATATCTCTTAAAAACACGCAAAACGCCATGACGGTGTCAACGGATGCACAACCGCCTCCTGTTCAAGCTAAAAACTGGGCAGAATTATCTGTTGTACAAAGCGGCGTCGTGGTTGGCGTCCTAGAAGCGTATATTGGCATTCGCGGCACTTTTCTTCGGCTTGATGCCTTCTTGCGATATATGGGGATTGCCTATAATCAGCAAACATCTTCCGATGTTCTGGAGATTACGGCCGATGAGAACCGGCATATTTCATTAGACATCGAACAACGCGCTTACATCGAGAATGAGAAGCAACATTCGCTTTACGACACCGACGCCTTTAAAGACGAGGGGAAAATCTACGCCAACACAAGTTTGCTGTATCGCCTCTTTCCTCACAGCGCCTTTGTCGTCAACCAGACCCTGCGAAAAATCGAGGTTCCGGAAAAAAGTGTAAAAGACACCGCCCCGCAACCCACAGTACAAACGTCAAGGGAAACGGATGCTGCCGCCGCGCCTGAGGCCGCCCCCATTCAGCCCGTGATTATTGATGATCTGAGCGGCCAACAAAGGCTTTCCGGTTCAACGCTGCCACCGAAAGAGGCACCGGAATCCGAAGACGTTTTACATATCGAGCAATCCGATACAGCCGCTGCTGCAGCACCAACACAGGAAGACAGCGAGCAGAGCAAGGGGGAGCCACTAATTTTACAACCTCAGATAAAGAACCTAGCCCCGACGACTGAGTTTATCGAAGCGCTCGATTTCCCGGGACAGGTCTTCCTGCCGCTTAACGATCTTTTCCAGATTATCGGATTTCCCATAAAATTTGATGACGCCAAAAACGAGGCGCGTGGTTTCTTCTTCGCCCCTGAAAATGAGTTCTATTTGAACGTCGATAAAAGAGAAGTGCGCGCCGCAAGCAAAAACATGGAAATTACGCGCCGCGACGTGCGCAAGGCTGACGGACAAATCTATATCAGCACAGACAGTTTTACGGAGTGGTTTGGTATTGCGTGCGAGGTTGATCGTGGGCGTGGAACCCTTCACCTTAAAACCGACAAACTATTTCCTGTCGAGGAAAATGAAGAGCGCCAGAAGCGATGGAATAAACTTCTAAACGTCGTTACACCCACCGATGAAAACAAGCCGCTTTTACAAAACCCCTATCAGGCGATCGACTACCCCACAGTAGACGTCAATATTGGAGCCGATTACACCCATAACAAAACATCAACATCGAACGGAAACGCCCTTGCCAGCCAATATAATCTTCAAGGGGCGATGGAGATTGGAC
>DNGD01000085.1 GCA_003486725.1 Rhodospirillaceae bacterium | reverse complement strand
TGAAACCGCCTTCCTGCACGGCGGCATCGGGATCGACATGGCCAACCGGAATATAACACGCCTTGCCTTCGGCGAGTGCCAGCGACACGCCGATCAGTTTGGCGGTGGAGGCGAGGAGTGAATCCGTTTCCGTATCCAGCGCGACAAAGCCTTGCTCCTTGGCCTCTGCAATCCACGGACGGAGCGCCGCAAGGTCTTGGATCAGAGTATAATGAGATTCTCTCTCCGTCATTGCGAGCCCCGCGCTTGCGGGGCGTGGCAATCCATCTCCTTCACTTTCCGCCGTCGTCCCTGTTGGCGCTTTCGGGGGCTGGATTGCCGCGCTCCCTGCGGTCGCTCGCAATGACGGGGGAGAAGACGTTTCTCCGCCCCCCTTCAACCGTGCCAACAAAGACCGGACCCCCTGTTCCTCCAAAAACGCGTAAAGCTCGGCCTTGTGATCCGGCTCGACGCGAATATCGCTGATCGGCATCGGGATTGGCGCGCGATCATCGAGCGTCACCAGCTTTTTGGAAATGCGCGCCAGCTCGGCGTTTTGCACCAAAGCCTCGCGCCGCTTGGGCTGTTTGATCTCTCCCGCCTTGGCGAGCAGCGTTTCCAGATCGCCATACTCCAAGATCAGCTGCGCGGCGGTCTTCACGCCGATTCCGGGAACGCCAGGCACGTTGTCCGAACTGTCGCCCGCCAACGCCTGCACATCCACCACCTTATCCGGCGTGACGCCAAATTTGGCCTCGACCTCGGCGGCGGCGATGGCGATGCCCTTCATGGGATCGTAAAGCTCGACCTGTGGGCGGATCAGCTGCATCAAATCTTTATCCGCCGAAACCACCCTGACATTCCAGCCATCCTCCACCGCGAGGCGGGCATAGGTGGCGATCAGATCATCCGCCTCATAGTTAAGGGCTTCCAGCGCCGGCACGCCAAAAGCGCGGGTCGCCTCACGGATCAAAGGGAATTGCGGGATCAGCTCCGGCGGGGCGGGCGGCCTGTGCGCCTTGTAGTCGGGGTAGATTTCATTACGGAACGTTTTACGGGCGGCATCGAAAATCACGGCCACATGATGCGCATTAAGCTCCAACAGCAGTTTTTGCAGCATGTTGCAAAAGCCATAGACAGCGTTAACCGGCGTGCCGTCCGCCCGCGTCATGGGCGGCAGGGCATGAAAAGCGCGGAAAATGTATCCCGAGCCATCAACCAGATAAAGGGTATCCCCGTTCTTTTCTGTCATGTCTTTCTTTCGCGATCAGGATCTTATAGGGTATAAGAAACACCTTATCATTCTTACACGCGTGCTTGTCTATGCCTGAAATGACCAAACCCACTGTTCCGCCGGAAAGCGTCCCACAAAACGCCCTTGAGATCAAAGGGCTTGTGAAAATGTATCATGGCCGGCGCGCTATGGACGAAAAACTGGCGCTGGCTGGTGTTGATCTGGTCGTGCCGCGCGGTTGTCTGTTCGGTCTTTTGGGAACCAACGGCGCGGGCAAATCGACCCTCATCAATATTCTGGCCGGTCTTGTCGTCAAAACAGAAGGCACCGTCAAGGTCTGGGGCGTGGACAAGGATCAGAATCCCCGTTTCGTGCAAAGCGCGATTGGCGTGGTACCACAGGAAATCAACATCGACACATTCTTTACGCCGCGCGAGCTGCTGGAGTTTCAAGCGGGTCTTTACGGTGTTCCGCCCAAGGAGCGCATCACCAATTATCTGCTGGAGATGCTGTCGCTGATGGACGTGGCCGACGCGTCGATGCGCAGCCTGTCCGGCGGGATGCGGCGACGCTTGATGGTGGCAAAGGCCATGGTGCATCGCCCCCCTGTTCTGGTTTTGGATGAGCCGACGGCGGGCGTGGATGTCGAGCTGCGCCGCGCGCTGTGGGATCATATTCGCGATCTGCAAAAAGCGGGCACGACCATTCTTCTCACCACGCATTATTTAGAGGAAGCGCAAGAGCTCTGCGACAATATCGCGATATTGCGCGAAGGAAAACTGGTCGCCAACGACACCAAATATAATCTTCTGGCGCAGATGGATAACAAAAGCCTCACCATCACCGTTGATCGCGATCTGCACGATGTGCCGCCCAATTTGCGCCCGCATGGCTGGACGCTGGAAGGCAAACGCCGCCTGAAGCTCCCCGCGCACGGGCACACACTATCCTTGGGGCAAATGCTGCTCAGCGTTCAGGTCAACGGCCTGAACATCGTGGATATCGTGACGTATGAAACCAATCTGGAAGATGTCTTCCTGAACAAAACCCAAGGGACCAAGGACGATGCGCCTTCAGACAAGCCGGTTTATCCTTCGCTCTTTTGAAGAAAAAGACTGTGAACCTGTCACAAACTATTTGAGCGACTGGGCGGTCATAGGGCCCTTGGTCATGCCGCCCTACCCTTTTCACCACAAGCATGCACTCGATTTTTTTAAGAAAATGCGCGCGGCGGAAGTCGCGGGGCGGCAGGAAGCGTTTGTGATTGCGGACCCCCAAACGGATGACTTTCTGGGCGTCGTGGGCATTCATCCCGAACCCTCCGAAAAATCAAATGAGAAAGTTTGCAAACTCGGTTATTGGCTGGGGGCACCTTATTGGCGGCAAGGCATCATGCAAGAGGTGTTGCCGCCGATCCTTAAGCTTGCTTTCGCCGATCTGGGCTATGACCGCATGGTGGCGTTCACCAATACGGATAATGAGCGCTCGATAAACGTTCTCCGCACGGCTGGCTTTACGTATCTGGGACTGATCCCATCGCCCCCGGAAGAAACGCGCGGCACGCCGCAAAGCACAAGCTGGGAGTTGATGCCGGCGATGCTCGATTTAAGAAAGGCTGTATAATGCTCCCCCTCCTTTTCGTCACCGCCATCGCCTTGATCGACACAAAGGGGCGCGTGCTTTTGGCGCAGCGTCCCGAAGGCAAAGACATGGCGGGGCTGTGGGAGTTTCCGGGCGGAAAAATCCATGACGGCGAAACACCCGAAACCGCCCTTGTGCGCGAGATGCGGGAGGAGTTGGCGCTGACGGTACGCGAGGCAGATTTAACACCCCTCACCTTCGCGTCGCACGCTTATGAAAAGTTCCATCTGTTTATGCCGCTTTTCACCTGCCGCAAGTGGCAGGGCGAACCCGTCCCCATGGAGGGGCAACAGATCGCGTGGGTCGAAGGCGCCGCCATTAACGACTATCCCCTGCCCCCCGCCGACGGGATTTTGAAGGAAGCAATAATAGCTCTTTTGGCGAAAGCTTAAGGAGGTTGGAACGCGGGACGATTCTCAAAGCGTTTTTGGCACCTTCCAAAGCGCCCCATATTCGCCATAGAGAGCCGTACAGTGCTGTTATAAGATTTGGCTACCCCTGTGGCCGAACACATGAAATAATCGCTGTAGCATGGCTCCAAACGCGCGTAAACGGCATTCTACGAGCCGACTGCGACATGTTTTGCCGATTTTGTGAGAAACAGCCCCTACAGCCTGTCTATAAGGGTCAGCCGGTCATCCTTGGGCAGAGCCTCCCAGAGAGCCTGTACACTCTGGCCGGATTGGGGGTGCACCCATTCGGGGCATACTTCCAAAAGCGGCTTCAGGACAAAGGGCCTCTCGGCCATAAAAGGATGGGGGATCGTCAAGGCGGACGAGTGCAAAATTAGATCGTCGATAAAGACGATGTCGATATCGA
>DNGD01000019.1 GCA_003486725.1 Rhodospirillaceae bacterium | reverse complement strand
CTTCTCATCCAGATCCGAAACACCGGCGGGAAAAACGATGACGATTTTTCCCGTTTCCTGCGTAATCTTGACGGTGCCGTACATCACCAGATTTGGCTTTTCCTGCGTTTGGTCTTCCGTAATCACGATCCCCTTCGCGACGCGATCATGCGCCGCTTGGATCATTTCCTCGGCGCGTTTCTCGACCTTGTTCGAAGCAATAACCAGCGCAAACACGAAAACAACCAGAACGAAAACAAGGGTCAACACAACGTTACTCAACGCATCGACGAAACCTGGCCAATAATTCTGCTCCCGACCGCCTTCCATAAATTACCTCACCTGATCGCCAAGAATGGCCTGCGCGATCTCTCCCATCTGCATGCGGATTTGATATGCGGTCACCGCTTCGGTAAACATCGTGCGCATCAATTCGATTTTCGTGGCGTACAAACGATCCTGACTGTCAAGGATCTCGAACAGCGAGCGCTCGCCGTGGATGAACTGCTCTTCCAGCTCGCTGACGATCCGCTTGTCGGATTCAAAGTTTTCCTTAAGCACGGCCTTGCGTTTTTGCGCGGCTCTCAGCGCGTCATAAGCCGTATAGATGCCCTGCTCGAGGCGCGAGCGCACATCCACCGATTTATAATTCATCTCGCGCATCTTCGCCGCACCCGCCATTGTGGACGTAAAGGGTGTGCCACCCGTCAGACTCCACCGTGCCACAACCATGACGCGTGAATCTTCCTGCGTCGCATAGACGCCATCAATGGGGTTGGAATGCGCCGCGCCGCCCGCGTTGTAGTTAAACGCGTTCGAATACTCCACCGAAACCTTGGGAAGAATGGTTGACGCCGACTTGTTGCGATCACCCTGCGCAATGTCGATCTTTTTCAAACTCGCCTGATAGGACGGGTTCGTTTTCAAGGCGACCTCCATCGCCTCGCGCGCGGTCGCAGGAACAGGCGGGATCAACTGGCTCGGCATTTCAAAACGCGCGGGCACCACGCGGGCCAGCCGTTTAAAATCGGACAAGACCATCCCATACTCGCCAAGCGCCTGCAGCCGCGCGGCCTCAGCCACCGACAAACGGCTTTGAATGCGGTCAATATCGGCGTTGGTAGCGCCGCCGCCGTCAAACCGCGCCTTCATGCGCTGTAGAAGATCGTTCAAAACGGCCTTGTACTCTCCAGCCATTTCGATGGTCTTGCGCGCCTGCAATAGCTGTAAATATGTGCTGGCCGCACCGAACGCGGTGCCTTCATGTGAATCGCGGCGCTCGATGTCCGTCAGGCTGAGCGCGCTGCCTGTTTTCACAATATCAGCAATGATCGCCAGATCGATCAGCGATTGCCGCACAAACAGGCTGCGATCGCGGCGATGATGGATCGTTTTCTTGATGCGCCCGCCATCCGTCCCGTTATAAGAGCCGGGCATCGATTTTTCCGCGCCTTCCGCAAAGTTGAATTCGATCGAGGGAACAAATTGCGCGTACGCCCCCGCATGATCCCAAAACGCGCTGTCCTTGCGCGCATCAAACGATTGCAGCTCGGGATTGTTTTTCAAGGCGTAGGCGACGGCATCGGGCAGGGTCAGAGTCTCCATCAAATCCGGCGCTTGGGAGGTCTCCCCGCTAAGGTCAAGCGACGTCGCCGTGCCAGAGCCGAACAGCTTGACGAATTCGTCATCCCCGCTTTTCTTCGGCGCTTTTGTCGGGGTCGGCATTTTTTCTGAAAGTACTTTTTCGGGACTGAGTGCCGTCGTAGAAGAAGGAGCGGGAACAGGCGTGGAAGGCGCAGGGGAAGAAGCCGCAACCGCTTTTTCGTCTTTGACGGCTCCTTTTTCAGAGGGCACCGCTGGAGCGACCTGCGTTTCCGTCATGACCGCTTTCGGCTTGGGCGGGGCAAGTTGCCCCTGCGCCTTGGCCTGTCCGATCTCCGCGCTTAACGCGGTGGCGCGTTCCTTGGCAGCACGCATGGCCTCTTCAAAGGAGATAGCGGGCGCGGTCGTTGGCGCGGCCAGAACTTTCTGCCCTTTCTCGACAGGGGGCGTTTTTTGGGGAACAACTTTTTTCGGTTTCGCCGCGATAACATCATCTTCCAACGGTGCGGACGGTACAGTACTGAACGGAGACTTTTCCAGAAACTGCGCTTCATCATCGACGAACGGTTCAGCCACAGCTTTGGTGGGGACGAATAAAGACACAGATAAAACAAAGGCTACACCCGCAAGGGCACATCCATAAAACAATTGTGGCTGGATTTGCTTTCTAGTGCACATACCGCTCCAACTTACATTCACTTAACAAACAACAGCTTATTCGCCCAATTTGGGTTACGACGATTGGCTCAATTCCATCAATAACCACACTTAAAATTAAGCGAATCAACCATGATACAAGTGAGTAATTCGACACCCTTGTATCACTTTGTCAATACAGCTCCCCCCGTATCTGCTGTGGAGATTCAAAATTGTCACAGATGAGGTGGGGGATATACCTCTCGAACCGAAATGCGCCTACGTCAGACAGTATCGTTCCCATTTCGCATCGAATATTCGTTCTTTGCAGATTGGAAATAAAATACCCCATCAGAATCGCAAAAAAATATGCGGACAAAGAGTCCATTAATCTCTCAGAAATATTTCCTTCCGACACCAAGTT
>DNGD01000139.1 GCA_003486725.1 Rhodospirillaceae bacterium | reverse complement strand
ACGGCTTCCTGCGTGCGGAAACGTTCGTTCGTCTTGATGCCCGTGCGGACATTCTTCATTTCAATCTGAACGATGGCGTTGCCCTTGCCGGGGATCATCTGTTCACTCTTGATCACGACCCAAAGCTTGCCGTTGTGGTCAAGAACATGGCCCTTGCGGACGGTATTGGCATCAACTTTCATGCAAACCTTCTACACTTTATGAATTGAGATTATTGCGACAATCGCGCCCTCGCGCGCACTGCCGACGATGCGCGGCGCAGAATGGCCTTTGAACGGCATAAGTTCAAGGAAATAATGCTTTCACGCCCTCTTGAGCCAACAAAAAGGGGGCTTTCGCCCCCTTTTCGATAGCCATTAACCAGCCTATCAATCCGGATCCCAGATTTCCTGAATCGAGGGGTAAATCTCGATCAGGTAGTCCGTGACCTTGTCGATCGGGCGCAAAACGCCGATATAGGGGATCAACTCTTCCGTGATGATATTCTTTTCGATATCACCATCGGTGATCGAGATGCGATCCCAAAACAGGTTATAGATGTTCTTCTGCCCGCCCTTGATCAGGACGGCTGAAATCGTTTTGTGGAAGGACGGATCGTCCAACTGCACGAGAAGATAGGGATGACCCGCGCCATCCGTCGTCTTTTCCCACGCATAGCCGATGTCATGGTGAAACACTTCGGCGTCCGCATGGACGACAATGTACTCCGCCTCGCCCGCGTTTTTGCGATACGGATTCTCCTTGATCGTCGCTTTGCATTTAAAGTTGAGCGTTGCGATATGCCCAACATATTCGCCATCAATCAGCTCAAATACGCCAATACGGCGCATCATGCGTTGACGCGATCCAGACTCATCACTGATACGTTTAAGCGAACGATTCTCGCTGACGTTCAAGAAATCCGCTGAAGCGATTAAGCCCATGCGTACCCCCAAAATCTGCGAAGCTAGAGCGCAAACTCAAGCCTCCCCAAGTTCCTTGCCAATCAGCAAAGGCGCGTTCTGAACAATGGAAAAGATTTTGACGAGGGACAGAAGCACCGATCGTCCACGCGCTTCCGCGTGAAAACAGGTACCGAGCCTAGCCCTACTCTCTTTGCCATCAACCAGAACCATTCTTCAATGAGAAGAACGATCCTCTGCTGCATACCACATTCCCTGCCTTACACCTTTCGGTGCTTATCAGAGCGGCAAAGCGTCGTTACATAAACCATATGGGAAACGAAACAGGTGGTAATCCAATTCGTCCTTGAGCCAGTGGTACGTGCGCTTCCGTTCGGACAACATACTCATAGTTAGCTAATATACAATAAAAATCTGACGTTTTTAAATAATTTCATGCAGTGTAGTTAACAAGACACACCTTTGAGCCTTCCTTATTTTGAACACATTGTCCCCTCGCTTGCGCCAGAAAAGCCCTTTACAGTAACCCGTGCTTACCGTTTTTTTCCCGCATTTTGCGGCACCAAATGCACTTTGGTTAACAACTTAGAAGCGTTATAAACATGGACACAACGACCCAAATCCTCTCTGGCCTGTTCGCCGTCGCCATCGTCATCATGATCGCGCCGCGCATCATGTCGATGAACCGCGGCAAAATGCTGCAGAATCTTGCCTTGTGGATGGCCATCTTTCTGGGACTCGCCGTCGCCTATAAGACGGTCGGGCCGGGCAAGGACGCCCTCCCCCTCACCGGTTTGGAGCAACCTGCCCCGACGCAAGCCGGAGAATCGGACAAACCCGACGCCCCGCAAGAAACCCTGAAGGAAGAAGACGGCTTCTCCCCGCCACGGGAGTAATTCACCGTCCAAAACACCGGTAAAAGTGACGCGAACTTATACGGTTTTACCGTATAGATTTTGCCTAACCGTATACGCTTTTACCGTATATCATACGTGCCGTTTTGTGGTGAAATTGTCCGCGTTTTGACCCCTTTCACCGCGGTAAAACCGCCTAATGACGCCCTTGCGCCAGAGGCTTAAGGAAGGGGCGAATAGTCAGCCGAGCCGGATGTACGGTGCTCTGACAGGAGGAATGGCCGCCGCGAGGCATAACCGAGAGGCTTCCGTCCCGTGAAAACGCGGCGGAATCAGCTTCAATTTTCTTTCTCAAATCAGCCGCAACACGCTGCGAAATGGCCTGCGCCCCCGCCGCATTCAGATGCGCCTCGTCAAACCAATAATCCGTATTCTGGAGCAAGTCATTGACGTAAAGCCAATCACCGCGCCCTACATAAATATCTTCCTCAAAAGGTCGGGGGGGCATTCCAAATTGCGGCAAATACAAAAATGTAACAGGGACACCCTTCTTGTCAGCAAGATTCAAAATCTTTCCTAGATAGTGATGCGGAACGGCATATTCAAAGCGCGTCGCCCACGCGCCCAACATATGAAGGTCTTTCTTGTCCGCGTTCTGTTTCGAAATCTTCAGCAGCAGCGCTTTATCCATCACGCGATCCCGCAGCGGGGAAAGAGCCTGCCCCCCGACATTGACAAGGCGCGTATTATCGACATCCGACCCGTCATAATCAGAAAAATCGAACTCTTTTTTCAGGCCAAACATTGACGGACTTAAACTCTTCATCCCCAGCAAAAGCTGCCGGTAAGGAAGCCGCGCCCAATTGGGAAAATATTTCATGTTGATAAGGATCGGCGCTTCCCAAAAATCCTCAACTTCGGCCACATGCGCATAAAGGGCGTGGGCCTGTCTGGTTTCATTTTCAAAAACCTCTACGACAAGGTGTTTGACGGGTTTGTTTTCCAGCAGTTCACGGGCGATCAGCCAATGAAGATCCCGTCCGTATGACGGGACAGCCAAGTTAACGAGATGGGGACATTGTCCGTCCTTTAGGCGAACACCTGCTTCTCTCAACTGCCTTTGGATAAGGGGCGTATCCAGTCCGTTCAGCGTGTGCGAGGTCCCGATAAAGGCGATGTCAATCGGCGTTTCATCAAAATGGACACGCTCATAAATCCATCCCAACCGCGCGAAGGCCTCGGTCTTGACGGCCTGCCAACGGATATAGCGATCATGGGGCAACGCGATCATGCCCACAATGACCAGCATCATGACGGCAAAGCCCGCGCCCAGTTGTTTTGACAAGTGCTTCATCTTTGTCCTTAGAAATTGAAATACAGAAAGACGCCCGGATCCGGCAGTTTAGCCAGAACAAACGCCGCGATCCCCCCGACCACACAGGCCCCGCCCGTCCATTTCCAGACGATGGGCGACAGGGGCGCTGTTTCAACCCCATCCGCCTCTGGAATACATTTTGGATAG
>DNGD01000141.1 GCA_003486725.1 Rhodospirillaceae bacterium | reverse complement strand
TCTGCGCAAGATCTTCAAGCGTCTTGAGGCTATATTTACGCGCAACAGGCGTTAAACGTGACTCCAGCAGGTAAGCCTTGTCCTTCGTCAGGACGAGTCCCGAGCGCTGTTTGACAAGAGTTGAGAAGAGTTCAAAATCTTCGGGCTTCATGGCCGTCCCCTCATTGCAGACTGCCTGACAAACCCGCCAATGTCATTGAGCGGCAGAATGGCCGAACATAAACCGGCCATTGCCACAGAACCCGGCATTCCCCACACGACGCTGGTTGCTTCGTCCTGCGCGATCAAGGAGCCGCCGTTCTTCACCACGACTTCACCGCCGCGCGTGCCATCGGCACCCATACCGGTCAGAATCACAACAAGGATGTTCTTGCCATAACTCGTCGTAAGGGAGCGAAGCATAGGATCGACGGAGGGACGACAGAAATTCTCGGGCGGATCTTTGACTAGTCTAACAACGCCATTTGCCCCCTTGCGATCGATCAACATATGATAGTCGCCCGGCGCGATGTAGTACTGACCCGCGACAAGCACGTCGCCGTCCTTCGCTTCCTGACACACAACGTCGCACTGACGTGTAATATGTTCGGCTAATATCGTCGTAAAAGACGGCGGCATATGCTGGGTGATCACGATGGGCTGTGTCAGCCCCTTCCCCATATCCTTAATCACTCTGAACAAGGCCTGTGGCCCGCCCGTCGAGCTTCCAATTGCAACAACATCGGGTTTGACGATCGGCTCTTTGCGTAAAACGATATCGCGCTTTGCTCCGGGACCAAAAGAAAGGATCGGTCGCGCTGTCGCGCCCTGTTTAATCTTCTCCCTCTCTTTTTCCTTTTCTCTATCCTGAACGCTTGTCGGCGCAGACAAGGGCTTGGCGGGCATCATCGGCGACTTAGTCGCCGCAACGTCCGATTTCTGTTCCGGTCGTTTGATCGCCTCGCGCACACCGGATCGACGCGCCAAAGCGCCAAGAGCCTTGACCTTCGCGACGAGGTCGCGTTGAAAATCCTGAGCTGCCATAACTTCGTGGCTGCTGGATGGTTTGGGAATATAATCAGTCGCCCCCAGCGACATGGCACGAAGGCTGATTTCCGCATTTTTCTGTGTCAACGTCGATGCCATAATAATTTGCACCGCGCCGTCAATTTCCTTCAGCTTCGGCAGCGCCGTCATCCCGTCCATGATGGGCATTTCAATATCAAGGACAATAACGTCAACAGGGTCACGTTGCAAAGCATGGACAGCCTGCTCGCCATTGCTGACCGACGACGCAATGCGCAAACAAGGATCACTTTCGATAGCACGCGCAATCGCGCCGCGGATAAAGGCGGAATCATCAACAATCATGACCTGATAAACATCAGAGCATCCGTCGCCATCGTCCATCGTAGAAGAATAATTCATAACCACCAAACGCGTTATTTGTTATTGGCATTCAAGTCTTGCACCAAATTTTATCCCTCAATGACCCCTAACTGGGACAACTTACTGCGCACAATGTCAGCATCGAAGGGTTTCATGATGTATTCGTTGGCTCCATTCGCCATGGCTTGCTGAATATGCTTTATGTCGTTTTCAGTCGTGCAGAAAACGACAACAGATTCACCGCCATTAGGCATTTTGCGTAACGCCAACAAAAAATCCATCCCATCCATGACGGGCATATTCCAATCAAGCAAGATCACATCGGGCATCTTTTTCTGACAGGCCTGAAGGGCGAACTGGCCGTGTTCGGCTTCCTCGCAGGAAAAGTCGAGTGACTCAAATATTTGGCGCGCTACCTTTCGGATAACGCGACTATCATCGACAATCAAGCATGACTTCATAGCGTACCCCGATCTATTTTCTTAAGCGGCGACCAATTCTTCCAACCGCAAAAGCCGTTTAACATCAATGACAACTAAAAGGGTTTCCTTCAAGCGATAAACACCATCCGATATTTCACGCCATCTTTCATCAAGTGTGGCTGGCGTCTTTTCATAGTCACTGGCCGAAAGACTCATAACCTCACCGACCTGATCAACGATGAGGCTATAGAACTCACCATTTAAGTCAACGACGACGCTCATGCTCTTTGTGCCGTTTTCACGCTGAGGCAGCCCAAGACGCGTACGAACGTCAATCGCAGTCACGATTCTTCCTCGCAGATTGAGGGAACCGGCAACTTCTTTGGGTGCCAAAGGCACGCGCGTGATCTTCTGGGGACCCAGAACATCTTGCACCTGAAGGACGGGGATGCCAAAAAGCTGCCCCTCGATATACATGGTGACAAACTCGCGCCCAGCCGCACTTTCGGTCGTGGCAGGAAGCGTTTTGGCGGTCGTAACGGGGAGATTGTTCTCGCTCATGAGCTGACCCTTATCGTGCTGAGTGTTTGCTGGAGCGAAGCCAAAAGAGCCTCGCGGTTGAACTTGGCAACATAGTCTGTGAAGCCCGCCTGACGGCCCCGCTCGATGTCACGCGGCGTCGCGTGCGAGGATAAGGCAATAAACGGCACATCACTCCATTTGCCGCCATCTTTGCGGACCGACGAAGCAAAATCAAAGCCGTTCATGCCGGGCATTTCGATGTCGCTGACGATGACGTCAAAATCCTCGCCCTCCTCGCGCATCTTCAACGCTTGAGCAGGATTATCGGCTGTCGTCACCGTGTAACCGGCCACAGAGAGAAGCGGTGTCAGCAAATTGCGGAAGAAAGGACTGTCATCGACCAACAGAACGCGATGCAGTTTCTCTTCACCGAACGAAGAATCCTGCTGCGCACCAAACCAGTCTTGATAGGCTTGCGCCAGATAGTGTCCCGTATCGACAATGTCCGTCGCCTTACCCGCAATGATGGCACTTCCCAGATATCCCGCGCGTTGCGCCGAGATATTCACTTCCACATGGTCTTCAATAATGTCGATGATTTCATCAACGATCAGCCCCATGCTCCGCTCGTGTTCGCTAAACACCAGAATGGGCTGTGTGCCCTCTTTGCCCAGGACCTTGGACTCTTCAAGCGGTACAAGCGGCATCAGTTTTCCACGATATTGAACAACCGGCTTATCTTCGGAATACTCGACCGTAGCCAGATCGACCTCCTCAAGACGCGCGACCAAAGAAAGCGGCACAGCCTTAGGCGCATCGCCCCCCGCACGGAAGAGCAGCAGCGATTGCTTGGCGGAAGCGCGATGGACATTCGTCGTGCGTGCCTTCATCGCCGTATCCGAGGCGGTATGGATTTCGCCCGCATGCGCCGCAACCCCGTTGGGATCAAGGATCATGACGACGCTTCCGTCACCAAGGATGGTGTTGCCAGAGAACATGGTGATGCTGCGCAGGATCGGCGACACCGGCTTGACGACGATTTCTTCCGTATCAAAGACGCGATCGACGATGATGCCAAAGGTAGAACTCCCCACCTGAACCACGACGATGAAGGACATCTCCTCGTTATTCTTTTCCTCACCAATCTTCAGCGTGCGCCGCAGCGATACCAACGGCAGTAAGCGATTACGCAACCGTAGAACAGGTGTGTTGTTGATGCGCTCGACCTTATATTCGCTTTGTGCCGAGGCATGAACCAGCTCGACAACACTGATTTGCGGAATGGCAAAACGTTCATTCGCGCATTCAACAATCAACGCCGAGACGATCGCAAGGGTCAACGGAATCTTGATCAGGAAACGCGATCCTTTTCCTTCCGTAGATTGCATATCGATCGTGCCGCCAATTTTTTCGATGTTCGTTTTAACGACATCCATTCCGACGCCACGGCCCGAAACAGCCGTTACTTGCGAGGCTGTCGAGAAACCGGGTTTAAAGATATATTGCATGATCTGTTGATCATTCATCGTTGCGACGTCGCTTTCGCTGGCGAGGCCGTTTTGGACGATCTTCGATTTGATCCTGTTCATCGAAAGGCCGCGACCATCATCGGAAATCTCGATGATGATATGGCCGCCCTCATGGAAGGCGTTAAGCAAGATGACGCCAGTTTCGGGCTTGCCCGCCATCATGCGATCCGACGGGGTTTCGATGCCATGATCAGCCGAATTACGCACCATATGCGTCAAAGGATCCTTGATCAGCTCCAACACCTGACGATCAAGTTCAGTGTCCGCCCCCATCATCTGAAGATCGATCTTCTTTCCAAGTTCGAGCGAAAGATCGCGGATGATGCGGGGAAGCTTCGACCATGCGTTACCGATTGGCTGCATGCGCGTTTTCATCACGCCTTCCTGCAGTTCTGACGTGACGTGATTGAGGCGCTGCAACGGCGCAGCGAAAGGATTATCCTTTTGCGTGCGTGAAATCTGGTTGAGCTGGTTTCTGGTCAACACCAACTCACTGGCAATCACCATCAGGTTCTCCAGCTGGTCCACACTCACGCGGATCGTCTGGCTTGAAACGGCAGACTCTTTAAGTCCGGTTTCCGAAGCGGTGCCGATATCTTTTTTATCCGACACAGCAGGGGACTGAGGTTGTTCATCCATTTTCGTCTCCTTCATATTCGAACCGGTGTCTTCCGCGCGAACGGGGACAAAACCAAACGCATCAGGCTCGTTCGAAGCTAGCGCTGACGTTTCCTGTACTTTTATTTCCGGTACCGAACCGCCGGAAGATTCAGCGACACCGCCCTCTTCACGACCTTCGGCCATGGCATCCAGTGCAGCGATCAGCTCGCTATCGTCACCAGGCGCTTCAGACTCTGTTTCCTCAAGAACAGAAAGCAACCGTTTGATCGTGTCGATGGAGCGCAAAATAAGGCTCACAGCGTGAGGCGTAACCTTCAGCTCTTTGTCACGAAATTTACCTAAAACATTTTCACCGGCATGCGCCACCTTCTCCAGTCGCGGCAGACCCAAGAACCCGCAGGTTCCTTTGACCGTGTGAACAAGCCTGAAAATGCTGCTGATCAGGTTCGGATCATTCGGGTTTTGCTCCAATCGCACAAGCTCGACGTCAAGTTGAGCGATACTCTCATTGGTTTCGGTCAGGAACTCTCTCAGCAGATCATCCATTGTTTGGATCCTCTTGTTTGGGACGAATCGCCCCGCTT
>DNGD01000166.1 GCA_003486725.1 Rhodospirillaceae bacterium | reverse complement strand
TTGGTCACGACAATCTGGTCGCCGCGCGTGGCGCCGGTCTCGACAAACACCATCGTGGCGGTCAGCTTGGGTTGATCCTTATCGTCCTTGCCGCCATCCTTGACGACATAAACCGTGTTGCCGTACGGATTGAACGTGATGGCTGTTTGCGGCAGTGTCAGATATTGCTGCGGCTCACCCGTTACCAGCGTGGCTGAGGCGAACATGCCGGGCAAAAGCTTTTTCTCCTGATTTTTGAACGTCGCACGCACTTCGATGTTGCGGGTCTTCTCATCCACTTTCGCACCAATGGCCGTGATCTTGCCTTCAAAGGCCTCGCCTGGGAACGCATCGGTCTGGGCGGTAATTTTCTGCCCGACCTCAAGCTTCGCGACATCCTGCTGCGGCACAAAGAAATCCAGATACAGCGGGTTCAGCTGCTGCAGCGTCACCACGTTGACGCCAGCGGCGACAAACTGCCCCACATCGACCTGACGCAGGCCAAGGCGGCCCGAAAACGGCGCGACGATCGTCTTTTTGGCCAGCGTCGCCAGCTGTTCTTCAATCTGCGCCTTCAGGCTTTCCAGCGTGGCGACGTCGGTGTCATAGGTCGCTTGGCTCACGGCGCCCGCCGTGATCAGCTTCTCGTTGCGCTTGGCGGTCAGTTCGGCCAGACGCGTTTGCGCGACAAGCGATTGCAGCTTGGCGATCTCGTCGCCGCTGCGCAGTTGCATCAAAACGGTGCCTTCTTCGACATCCTGCCCGCTTTCCATAAAAACGTTCTCGACCGTGCCGCCGATTTCGGGCGACAGGTCGGCGCCTTTGGCGGCGCGTAAGGAGCCGACGATCTTCAAATCGCTTTGCCAGTCCTGCTTGGCGGCTTTGACGGTGGAGACGGTTTGCACAGGGTCGCTCATCGCGGCCATGGCCTGCATCATCATTTTATTTCCAAATACCTTGAAGCCGGCCACGCCGCCCAAAACGAGCAAGCAAGCCAGCAGCATGATGATCATACGCTTGATCATAGGGATTCTCCGTTTTCTTTATCTCGGTTCCACCAACCGCCACCCAGCGATTGGAACAAGGCGGCCGTATCGGCAAGGCGGGCGGCCTTGGCCTTGATCAACCCGATCTTGGCTGTTTGATACGCCGTCTGCGCTTGCAGCAAGGCAATATGGCTGATCGCGCCTGCATTAAATTGTTGTTGGGTCATCTCCAGCGCCTGCGCGGCGGCGCGTTCGTTGTCCACCTGCGCGGCCAGCGATTGCGCATCGCTCTCCAGCGCCTTCAAACTGTCCGCGACATTTTGAAAGGCCGATAGAACCGTGGCGCGATACTGCGCGGCGGCTTGGTCGAAAAGAGCTTCTTTCGCCCGCTTGTTATGAAGTAACTCGCCGCCTTGGAAAATCGGTTGCAGGATGCCTGCCCCCAATCCCCACAGCGCCGTGCCGGGCGAAAACATATCAGCGAGGCGGCTTGCCCCGATGCCATAGCTGGCGGTGAGGGGAAACTGCGGCAGCATGGCGGTCATCGCGATGCCGACTTCCGCGTTGGCGGCTTGCAAATTCGCCCGCGCGGCGCGGATATCGGGGCGCTGTTCAACCAGTTTCGACGGCAGCGAAAGCGGCAATTCGGCAGGCAGTTTGAAGTTTGCCAACGTAAAGCTTGTCGGCACGCCCTCACTGGGGAATTGCCCCAACAGAACAGACATCAGATGGCGGTTCGCGGCCAGCTGTTGCTCCAGCGGCGGCAACGCCGTCTTGCTGGCGGCAACGGTTTGCAATTGGGAAAGATAAGCGGGTTTGGCAATCGCGCCAACCTCCAGTTGGGTCTGCATCATCGCCAGCTGTTTTTCTTGCGCCGCGATGATCTCTTGCGTCGCCTTGATCTGCTCGCGCAAAGAAGCTTCCTGAATGGCGGTCGTCACCACATTGGCGGTAAGGGTCAGATACGCGGCCTCCAGCTCAAAGCGTTGCGCCTGCGCGGCGGCATCTCTGGCCTCGGTTGCGCGGCGGGCACCACCGAAAATATCGGGGGCATAGCTGACGGCGACAGACGTGTTGTAGAGTGTAAAGGGAGAACCGGAGGAGTTAGACTCAGCGGAAGAACGCGACTTGTTGCGATCGACCGACGCGCTGCCGCTGATGGCGGGGAAGAAGGAGCCATAGCTGGCGGCGGCCGTTTCGTCTGCGGCGCGAAGCGCGGCGCGGGCGGCGTCCAGTGACGCGTTGGAAACAACGGCTTTGGCGATAAGGTCATTCAGCGGGTTGGATTGGTACAAAGCCCACCACGCCGCCGGAACATCGCCGCCGGACAAAAAGCGCTGGATGCCACCGAACTCGTCATTGGCCTGAACGGTTTCCTTGGGCATTCCCTCGGGGCCATAAGACGCCACCGTGGGGGCTGCTGGCGTTTTAAAATCGGGGCCTGCCGCGCATCCACCTAAAACAGGGAGACAAAACCCCAGCAAAAGGGCGGCTGAAAGAATGCCGTTATATTTCAGTTCGTTGAAAATGGTCATGGGGGTTGCTTTGCAAGTTAATCGAGAGAAGTACGCGATTATGCCGCGTCCGTCTTTTGAGGGCAAGGTGAGTCTTAACATAATATTAACCAAGAAATATCCTCCATTTTTAGCTGGCTCCTCCATGAGCCTTGACAATCAATGGAACTATCATATACATTCACGGACGTATGTCAACATAAATCATTCATTAATTATTAATTTTCTGGACTTGATCTAAACAAAGGTTTTGGGTGACCGTCTTAGAAAGGCAATAATTGCGGGTGCTTTTCTGTCGTCTGTTTCTGTCACTCGTTCTTTGTCGTAAATGTCTTTGATTTTTATACTAAAATATGTTCGATGGCGGTCATTTTATAATGATTCTAATAGACGAAAGAAGCACTGTCCCCTATAGACGTATGCAGGAGAACGAGGCGATTCGGATCAAGCGTTAAGGCAAGGAAAATGGCAAGAAGAACAAAAGAAGAAGCGGAAAAAACCCGCCAAACGATCATGAAATCAGCCGTCGATGTTTTCCTTCAAAAAGGCGTCGGGCATTCATCATTGCAGGAAATCGCCGAAAAAGCGGGCGTCACGCGCGGCGCGATTTACTGGCATTTCAAGGACAAAGTGGATTTGCTGCGGGCGCTGGCGGATGACACGTTCCTGCCGCACGAAGAGCTTTTGGACCGTCTGGCCGCCGAAGAGTGGGAAGACCCGCTAAAGGCGCTCAAGGATTCCTGTCTGGGAACCTTGCTGGCGATGATGAACGACCCCTATCGCCGCAGTGTCTTCACGATCCTGACCCAGCGCTGTGAATATGTTGATGAAATGCTGGCGTTGACCGAGCGCAACACGGATTGCCGCGACCGTGTCCGTGATCGTCTGGTTCGTGTGCTGCTGCAGGCCGAGCAAAAAGGCCAGCTGGGGCCGATGTGGATCCCGCAAACGGCAGCCGCCGCCCTTCNNTTGTCCATATGGAGATGGAATATTTCAGGCCGGATCGAGGGCGCGACGGACTTTACCGCGCCGCCGTCGAGGCCATGTTCAAATCTCTGCAAGTGGGCGCTTCGGATCAGCAGGCCGAGCAAAAACGATCAGCGTGAGCGAAGACGAATAAACTTTCAGACGTTTTTTTACGCTCCGCAAACCAAGGCATCGGTACGATGTTGACAAGCCATTGCGATCTTGCGGGTGCCAACAGTCAACGGGGGGCGTGTGCTGCCTTTGGCTTGAATAGTGGAGATTTCGTTTAAAGCCTTTCTGAACGTGTTTCTTCCTTCGTCGTGTGCTGCTTCTGTTTCCGCTTGAATAGTTGTCAGATCAATACCCCGGCCTTCTCGAAAAGCGTTGAGAAACTCCTCTGCCATTTTATCTTTATCCAGAAACAGAGCATAGTGAACGCGCTTTCCTTCGCTGTGCGTAAGTTCCAGTTCAAAAACAGGCACGCGTAAATAATTTTTCGGCGCGCAGTTTCCGTCGGCGGAGGGGCTTTGTACGTTCAGATGTTGAACGCTTCTCTTCATATTGAAGATTCTTTTCACATCCAACAGGGTCACGTTGTATTCTGAGGGAAGTGGGACATAGGTAGGAACCGATTGTCCCGCGGCTTGGCGGGGATAAAGTTCTGTAAAAAAGATTTTCATGATTTAAATCCCCGTTATAAAATATCGTTATAAATCAACAAGCTGAGCAATAATCCCTGAAAGCATTATACACAATTGCAAATACTTTCGCCAGTTTTTCGACGTTTTTCAGGCGTTTTTTGCGTGTTTTAATGATATTGGCCCGCGAAAAGAAGGTGTTTCAGCGCGGAATGGGAGAAAAGGCGTGTGGTGCCTTGAAGCTGCGGGGAACGAAAGTGCTCACCGTCTCAGGGAATTTTTCTTTGATAAAAGCCGCACGATTTTTTCGTTGGAGGCTCGTGAGGTCAACGCCTTTTTCGACGGTCGTCGCAAGGCGCAGCTTT
>DNGD01000107.1 GCA_003486725.1 Rhodospirillaceae bacterium | reverse complement strand
TTGGGCGTTTGCCTCCTTGCGCGATCTGAGCCAGATTTTCCGCTCTGTCTCCATCGCCGTCATTGCGTTTACGATGGTCGCCTTTTTCGTCATGCGTCTTGAGGGCGTGCCCCGCACGGTTCCGCTGATCGTTTGGTTTATTCTGATGGCCGGTTTGGGCGGATCGCGCATGATGCTGCGCGTGCTTCGCGAACGTCGTTTGACGGGTTTGTGGGAACGCTCCGGCGGCGGACGCGTCAACATCCTGTTGGTGGGCGCGGGCGACGAGGCCGATTTGTTTATCCGCGCCGTTAGCAGCAATCCGCAAGCGCCCTTCCGCATCGTCGGCATTGTTGGCGAAAACGCCAAGCGTGTCGGTAGCCAAGTCCACGGCATCGCCGTTCTGGGCACGGTGGAGGATTTGCCCAAGATTGTCGAATCCCTACGCGAAAAAGACAGAGCCCCCAGTCGTCTGGTGATGACCCGCGCGATGACGCGCATGAACGCCGCGATGACATCGGGCCTTTTGGATCAGTGCGCGGCCTTGGGGCTCAAGCTGTCACGCTTGCCCGCCATGACCGATTTGAACAATGATGTGCAAGCCTCGCAGCAAGTCCGCGATCAACCCATTGCGCTTGAAGATTTGCTGGGTCGCCCTGAAACCATTTTGAACCGCTCGGCTATCATCGAGCTGGTCACCGGCAAGCGCGTGCTAGTCACCGGCGCGGGCGGCACGATTGGTTCCGAACTGGTGCGGCAGATCGTCGCGCTTAACCCCTCACATCTTGTGTTGCTGGAGGTCAGCGAGTTCAACCTCTACAAGATCGAGATGGAAGTGCACGAAAGCGCACCGATTCTTAGTAAACGCGCCTATATCGCCGACGTGCGCGACATGGCGCGGCTCGCGCAGATTTTCCGCGACGAAAAGCCCGACCTTGTCTTCCACGCCGCCGCGATCAAGCATGTGCCCATCGCCGAGTTCAACGCGCGCGAAGCGCTGCTCACCAACGTAATCGGTACACGCCTTGTGGCGGATTGCGCCGCCAAGGCTGGCGTCAAGGCGATGGTCATGATCTCGACCGACAAGGCCGTGCATCCCACCAACGTCATGGGCGCGACCAAGCGCCTTGCCGAGATGTATATTCAGGCGCTCGATCTTCTCTCCCCCACCTCGCGGTTTGTGACGGTGCGCTTTGGCAATGTGCTGGTCTCCACCGGATCGGTCGTACCGCGCTTTCAGGAACAGATCGGCAAAGGCGGCCCCGTTACCGTGACGCATCCCGACATCACGCGCTATTTCATGACCGTGCGCGAAGCGGTAGAGCTTGTTTTGCAAGCGTCTGCCTTTGGCGTGCAACCGGGAGATCAACGCGGCAAAGTCATGGTGCTGGATATGGGGCAACCCGTGAAGATCGCCGACCTCGCGCGCCAGATGATCCGCTTGGCCGGCTTAAAACCCGATGAGGACGTCAAGATCGATTATACCGGCCTGCGCCCCGGCGAAAAAATGTACGAGGAATTGTTCTCACCGAACGAAGAACTGATCCCCTCCTCCGCCGATGGCGTGCGTCTCGCCAAATCGCCGACCGTCGAACTGCCGCAGCTGCAACAGACGCTCGCCAACTTCGCGACGCTGCTGCAAGCCGGCATGACCGAGGCAGCGGCCATCGCCCGCCTTGAAGAACTGGTGCCGGAGTTTAAGAGAAGTTAAGGGCTCCTTCCCTCAAACTTCGTGGATTTTTGCGTCTGGCGGACGTTAGGTTTTGACCCACTATAGGTTGCGATTTTTTGTTTCCATTAAACACCACATATAGACGTTTTATGGTTAAAAACGCGCTCTCGTCGCCTTCGTGACAAAAAACCGTCTCTTTTATACGCTCCGCTCGCTCGTAGAGGCCGTTTTTTAGAAGATTCGTTGATTCTAAACGATTTTCTCAGATGTGTTTTGAGGGGCTCAAACAGCTTTTTTTGAGCGGTGCCACTCCAGCGCCGACGTCACGATTTCATCCAGATTATAGCGCGGCTGCCACCCCAGTTTTTCACGGGCGCGCGAGGCGTTCGCCACCAGCATCGGCGGGTCGCCCGCGCGACGCTCATGACGCGATTGCGGCACCGCGTGACCGAGTGCCCTTTCAGCCGCCTGCACCACTTCCAAAACCGTGGAGCCATTGCCCGTCCCCAGATTGCACACATCCGTCGCGCCACCGCTCGCCAGATAATTCAGCGCGGCCAGATGCGCCGCCGCAAGATCGAGGACATGGATATAATCGCGCAGCGCCGTGCCGTCGCGCGTCGGATAATCGGTGCCGAACAATTTGACTTCGTCCTTCAGACCCAATCCCGCAAGCAACACGTTCGGGATCAAATGCGTTTCCGGATCATGCGCCTCGCCAATGCCTTCTTCGATCGGTGCAGCGCCCGCCGCATTGAAATAACGCAAGGCGACCGAGCGCATGCCTTTGCTTTCCAGCGAACGCAGATAGGTTTCGGCCAACAACTTGGACTCGCCGTACGGATTAATGGGCTTTTGCGGATGATCCTCGGCGATCGGCGCCTCACTGACGGGCGTGCCATAAACAGCCGCCGTCGACGAGAACACAACGCGCTTCACGCCGCTGTCGCACAGCGTGTCAAACAGGCGTTGCGCCTTGTGATAATTGTTCTCCATATACTTCTGCGGATTTGCGACAGACTCGCCCACTTCGATAAAGGCGGCGAAGTGTATGGCGGCATCGGGCTTATGCTCGGCGCAGGCACGCGCGACCAAAGCGGCATCGCCGATGTCCCCTTGCACAAGCGGGCCATACTTAACGGCCCAGTTATGGCCGTTAACCAAACTGTCCAGAACAACAGGCTCATGCCCCTCTTTTTTTAAGGCATAAGCGGTATGTGAGCCGATATAGCCAGCCCCACCTGTGATAAGGATTTTCATGTAAGCCCCATAGACATTTCCTGATTATAACGATTTAGACGATGAAAGTATTCTTTGCACTTCACCCAAGACTAGACTCTCCTTATAAAGATACAATTAATAAGGCAATTCAAGACTCAATCACAATCTTTTGTATTTATGGTGTAGGGTTCAGATGGTACAGCGCGGTGATAAACTCCTTTATACAGCAACTTGGAACATCCCTATTCATCTGTTGATTTTAGCAACAGCCACCCGCGAGAAACCCGAACATTACGAAACCATCGCCCGCGAACGCGGTATGCCGCTTCATGTTATTATGATGGATCGGGTCGTGTCGGCCTTCCATTCCGCTGAAGAAGACACGGGCACCG
>DNGD01000046.1:278-4044 GCA_003486725.1 Rhodospirillaceae bacterium | reverse complement strand
GTATGTCGTTCAGCGCCTCGTGCAGTGGGGAAGGCAGCAGTGCAATCAGCGTTAGAGGCGTTTCGGCGGTCAAGCCAAACCGTGCCAGATAATCGTGCAGCGCCTTGATTTCTGACATGATCGCTTTGGCCGTTTGGGCGGCGCTTTTCGAGAGTGGCGAAAGAAGTCGAGAATAGATCAACCGGCCATCGCATGTGATAACGGCGCGAGGCCCGCTGGTGCGATTTGTCGTGAGAAGGCAGGCCCAGCCCTTCGCGGCCTTTGGTGCAAGGCGCGGGATCATCAGCAGGCATTCGATAGCGGACAGGCTCACAAAACCGGACAAGACAGGACGCGTCGCCAAACGATCCAGTAACGCGGCAAGAGGCTTGGCTTCTTTAATCGCAAGAAGTGTTACCGATTTATCGGGGTTCGTGAGGGTGCCGCGCAGCGCATGATCGCCAAAGGCCGCGTCAAGACGACGCTCGATCAATTTGGCGCGATCCCACGGCGCAAGAGGCGGTAAAGTTTCATGCTTGGTGTGTTGATTGTCGCCGTCATATAAAATCAAAAGCGGCGTTTGCGGCGCGGCGGCGAGTTCGTCCATGATCGCTTGTTGTTCCTGATTGTCATGGCTCGCCGCAAAAACAGGAATGGCGTTTTTTAAATGCGTGGGCGGAAGCAAGAATGCCCCGTGGTCCCCTAACATCAGTATAAAGCTGTGTTTTGCGTTTCTCATGGGCTACATCCCCTGCGACAAAGGCGCGAGAGAGCCATAGACCGGCCCTAAAACCGCCAGCACGATCCATGCCAGCAACAGGCCGACAAGCAGGGTCAATGCAGGCTCCAGCAAGCCCAGTGCGGTATCAATGGATTCTTTGGCCTCTGCATCAAGCGAGCCAGCGATGTCGTCCATCACTGCCGCCAGCGTGCCGCTTTTCTCTGCGATTATAATATGCTGCGTAATGAGCGCGGGCAGCAGGTTTTCCATCACTTTTGAAAAGGCTTGTCCGGTTGCCAGTTTCTGCTGTGCGTTTTCAATGTCAGAACACAGCGCCGCATTAGAGGCAAGAGGAGCGGACTCGCTCAAAGCCTCAGGGAGCGAAAGACCCGCCTTCAGCAAAAGGGAAAACCCGTTCGTCACGCGTGCCAGCGCAATTTTCCGCCAAAGCTTTCCGATAATGGGAAGACGCAAGGCAACGCCATCTGTCGCCAGCGTAATCGCAGCGCTATGGGCACGAAGAAAGCTTAAAGTGATCGCCACGACAACACCGGTCAAAGGCAGCGCCCACCATAAAACAGTAAAAGCATCGGCGCAGGCGATCAGGAAACGTGTGGAGGCGGGCAGCTCATTTCCCAAACTTGTCAGGAATTGAACCATCTGCGGCACGACGAAAATCATCATGAAGCTTGTAACGCTAAGCGCAAGAACGAGCAGGAAAAGAGGATAACGCACAGCGCGACGAAGTTGTTTGCGGAAAGAGATGCGAGCGCGGAGATAGATTTCCATGCGCGAGAACGCTTCCGCCAGATCGCCGTGCTTTTCACCAGCGCGCAGGATGGAGAGCGTCACTGTGTCAAAATACGATGTGCCAAACGCTCCCGTCACCGCGCTGCCGGACAACAGGTTCTTTTCGATATGGGCAAGACGGTCGCGAAAGTTCTGGCGGGGAGAGGCAAGCGCGACATGATGCAATGTTTCGGCAAAAGGCAGTCCGGCTTTCAGTAAATCGCGACATTGCTGGCAGAAAACGGCGCGTTCTTCGTCGGTGATCGATGCTGTCGGTGATATATAGCTTTTGCCCGAACGCGGCGTCGCGCTAATCAATTCCAGATCGCGAGATTTTAACATCGACGCTAAATCGTTTTCGTTGACGGCTTCCATAAATCCTTTTTGGAGGCGGCCAGAGGCGTGAACGGCGCGATAGGCATAGGCGGTAAGCGGCGCGTTCATGCAGCACCTCTTGAAGAAAATCCCCTGCTCATGTCGACGGCACGGCGCAAATCGCCCAGCGATATTTCGCCCGCAAACACTTTGGCAAGGCCGTCTTGTTGCATTGTGGTGAAGCCTTCTTTCCGGGCTTCATCATATAGCGTCCCGCGTGGCGCTCCGGCTGCGATAAGATCATCAAGCGCCGTTGTAAGAGGCAAAACCTCGGCGATCACGGTGCGTCCCATCCGGCCTGTGTAGCCGCACGCGGCGCAGCCGGTCGCAGCGGCGAGCGTTTGCTTTTCCATGTCGTGCATTTGCAGAAGTGTATGTTCCTCATCGGTCACCGCGCGTTCATGGGCGCAATGAGGGCAAAGCTTGCGTACCAGACGTTGGGCGATAAGGCCGGAAAGATTGCCTGCCAGAACGCGCGGATTTAACCCCAGATCCATCAGGCGCGGCAAAGCCCCCAGCGCATCGCTGCTATGCAAGGTTGTATAGACTTGATGGCCTGTCATGGCGGCGCGCAGCGCCATCCCCGCCGTGTCAGGGTCGCGAATTTCGCCAATCAACAGGATGTCGGGGTCCATGCGCAAAACGCCGCGCACCCCTTCGGCAAACCCTAAGCCTTGATCGTCTTGAATGGTGGTTTGACGGATAAGATCGAGCTGATATTCAACCGGATCCTCCAGCGTCGCGATGTGAACATCCAGCGTGCTGATTTGTTTCAGGATCGAATACAGCGTCGTCGTCTTGCCGCTACCGGTCGGCCCCGTGATGAGTGTGATGCCTTGCGGTTTTTGCGCGATGAGCTTCAGGCGCTCTGCCGCCGCGCGGCTATAGCCCAAATCGTCCAGCGGCACTAACGAGCGTTTATGGTCAAGCAAACGTACAACAATCGTCTCGCCCCACACGGTCGGCATGATCGCGACGCGAAAATCGATCGCGTTGCCTTGAAGCTGCTTTTGAAAACGACCATCTTGAATGCTGCGTGTATCGGCGATGTTCATGCCGGCCATGATCTTCAGGCGATGCGAGAGAGCCGGCCAATGGGTCAGGTGAACGGCGCGAACCTGCCGCAAGGTGCCATCGATGCGAAAGCTAATGCGGGCAAAGGATTCCTCCGGCGCAAAATGAATATCCGATGCCCCCAGCTTGTGCGCATCGGCGAGCAAATGATCGACAAGGCGAATGATCGGATGATCCTGTGAGGCTTGCGCGGGCGCAGTGCCCGTGTTTTCCAGCTCACCCAAAAGTAGGTCGATGGTGTCCGTCTGTTCGCCGAGGCGATCCAGAAAGGTCAGAAGATCGCCGGCGCTGATAACATGAATCAGAAGAGTGACATTGCGGGGAAAACAACGACGGATTTCATCTTGCGCCATAAGGTCAAAAGGATCGGCCAGCGCGACCGCCAGCGTATCCTGTGACAGAGAAAGAGGCAGAGCCATATACCGGCGCGCGGCAGCAGCCGTGAATTGACGTAAAAGATTAAGATCGGGCTGTATCTGACTCAAATCCAAATAAGAAACGCCCGCGTGGGAAGCCAGCTGTCGCGCCAGTGTTTCTTGATCGCAGAAGCCCAGCGCGGTGAGTGTTGCGCCCAGCATCGCCCCGTTTTTCTTCTGCTCCAAAAGTGCGATATGAAGCTCATCCGGCGTGATGATGTTCTCGCGGATCAACCGCTCGCCAAAACGGATCGGCGCGCGAAGGGTCGGCAAGGTGATGATATCGGCATCATCATCGCTGTCATTCTGCATCGTGGCGACGCGTTTGGCTTTCATGTGGCTCACCATGTCGTTTGGCAAGCGGCGTTGCCAAGATAGGTGACCAAGGCATCGCGCCCCGCATAGAGCATCA
>DNGD01000046.1:0-235 GCA_003486725.1 Rhodospirillaceae bacterium | reverse complement strand
AAGCAGGGCGTCAGCCCGCCGCCGAAGGTCGGGTGCGTGTTGCTGCCGGCGCTCACCAACGGGTCGGCTTTATACGCCCCCCATCCGTTTGCGCCGTGGCTGACGAAGATGATTGCCGCTTGCTGCGCCGCGCCGCCCGCCGTCGTAACGCTCACGCGGTTTGCTGTCGTTAAACTTGCCTGACACAATCCTTTGCGGCTTTCTCCCACGACGCAAGGGGCAGGATCGCTGGCAA
>DNGD01000015.1 GCA_003486725.1 Rhodospirillaceae bacterium | reverse complement strand
AGACGGCTCCTGTTGAAGAAACCAGCGCCGAAGCGCCCACAGACGCTGGTGCCGCCGACACGGACAACCAGAACGCCATCCCCTTGCGCACGCAAACGCAGGAAGCAAACGACGAAGACGACGCAGCGAGTGACATGGACGCGGCAGAAGCGGACGAGCTTGCCGCGCTTCTGGCGGGGCTGGTCCCTTTGGACGACAAGGCGGCCAAGGCCGTCATAGCCGAAAAGAGCGCAGGACGGGAAAAGACCGCCGCCGAAACCGCCTTGGCGGGAGGCGAGGAAATGACGCAAGCGCAGAAAACGGCGCTGGCCCGCCTGAGCGAGATTCATCAGGACATCGCGAACGAGGGTGCGGACATCTCTGACGCCGAGGACGCCGCGCAAACACAAAACGTCGTCGATGCCGCCGTCGAGGAAATCGCTAGCAAGATTTTGACGATCAAGGATTTCCAGAAACAAGTCCTTCAACCCGCGCACACGAACGAGAAGAGCGATCTGTCCGGAACTGAAGTCGCGACAGAAGAGGCGACGGCCTCGACTGACGCCGCGCTGGCTCAATCGACCGACGCGACCGCGTCACAGACGGCGCAAAAACCCGTCGATCCCTATGCGATGCAGAAGTTCTTGGGCGGCGATCAACACGCGGCCTCCCCCGCTACCACCAACAATGTTGTTGCGCTGGCTCAAGCCGCCAATATTCGCGCCAGTGAAGTACGCAATGAGGCGAACGCCGGTGGTGAAGGCAAAACAGCCTCAACCCAAAACACCATCGGCAGCGGTGTGCGCTCGCTCGGCTCCTATGATTTTGCGGGTCAGCTTTCGGCGGCACGCATCAGCAAGGGCGGTGCGGCGGGATTGCCGCAAGCCATCGAGCAAGTCTCGGTGCAACTGCACAAGGCCGTTAAAGAAGGTCTTGATACCATCACCATCCAGCTCAAACCCGTCGAACTGGGCAAGATTGAAATCAAGCTGGAGTTTGCCGCCGACAAAAGCGTGAGCGGCACGGTGATAGCGGACAATCAGGCGACGTTGAATATCTTGCAAAAAGATTCCAGCAGCCTGCAACGCGCCCTTCAGGATGCAGGGCTTCAAGCGCAAAGCGGCTGCCTTGAGTTCTCGCTACGCGATCAAGGCAACGCGGGGCAGTTTGCCCAGCAACAGAACAACGGAGCGTCGCAGGAAAACGGTGGCAGCACCGTGTCTTATGAAGACAGCGCTCTTGTGGACGTGGCGGCCAGCAACGTCGAAACCTATTACATCGCGCCCGGTCACGTAAACCTGAGCGTATAAAGGAGAGAAGACCATGGCTCTTTCAACTGTTGCCGACAGCAATCTGATCAATAATTATATCTCCTCGCAAACAGCAGCGACGACAGCTGCCACAACAACCAGCGAGGCGAAAAACACGCTCGTCGGAAGCTATGACACGTTCCTGAAAATCCTGACGGCGCAGCTGAAGAACCAAGACCCGACCAGCCCGATGGACGCCAGCGAATTCACGCAGCAGCTGGTTCAATATTCAGCCGTCGAGCAGCAGATCGCGACGAACGACAAGCTCGACGACATGCTCACGGCGCTGAACTCGAACGGGATCACCCCGCTGCTCAGCTATGTCGGGCAGTATACTGAATCGACAGCGGACGGAAAACTGGTGGTTCAGGGTGGCACAGCCAAGCTGGCCTATAACCTTCCATCGCTGGCGCAAAGCGCCGAGATTTCCGTGCAGGACAGCAAGGGCAACGTCGTTGCCAAGATCAGCGGCACGACGACGGCGGGGATGAACCGCGTGGCATGGGATGGCACGCTCGACTCCGGCGCAGCCGCCGCCGATGGCGTTTACAAATTCACAATCACCGCCAAGAACGCCTCTGGCGAAGCCATCAAGGTGGATGATGTCCGCGTGATCGGCCTTGTCACCGGCATTGAAACGGGAAGCGATGGCGCCGTGACCTTGAAGGTTGGCGATCTCAGCGTGAAGGATACGGATGTCAAATCCATCTTCGCGGCCATCGCCACGTCGAATCCAACTACGACCTGATAGGCGGTCTTTGTTCTAGTTCCGCGCGCGCGACAGATGGAAGCTATCAAGCCCTTCCACACTAGGCAGCGTATCCGCAAGCTCGGAGATCAGGATATCACGGCGACGATTGATCGAAACGGCGACAAAGCGCCATTCGACCTGATCGTTATGACACTGGATCGTGACCGACCCTTTGGCCAGTTCATAGCCATTTTTCATTAAAATATCCTGCACCTCGTTCTGGCTGGGGCGAACGCCCTTTTTGAACTGGAGCGTGATGGAGATTGGGCGACGCGAAGGCATGATCACGTCGAAGCGTGCGCCCATCATCACGAAAAGCTCGGCAAAAACTGTCATGGTCAAGGCCGCAGCATAGAAGCCCAACCCCACAAGGACGCCGATCGCCGCCGCCGCCCAGATAGACGCCGCCGTGGTCAGGCCGCTAATCTTCAGGCCGTTTTGCATGATGATGCCGGCACCCAAAAA
The DNA here is from genome assembly GCA_003486725.1 of Rhodospirillaceae bacterium. Classification (GTDB taxonomy): domain Bacteria; phylum Pseudomonadota; class Alphaproteobacteria; order UBA9219; family UBA9219; genus UBA8914. Next base: position 113 of record DNGD01000015.1, on the reverse strand, counting down.
GCCGATGCACGTGACCAGCCCCTGTATGGTGCGCGTCGCGTCGATGATCGCCACGTTCGCGGTCGAATGCCCGCCCAGCCATAAGGCTGGGTGAACCGAAACGGAAACCAGCG
>DNGD01000080.1 GCA_003486725.1 Rhodospirillaceae bacterium | reverse complement strand
GTGATCACACCATTGTCGTTTATCATGCCGATAACGGGGCGTAGCGCCGCGCTGACTTTTTGAAACTCGCGCATAAAGTCCATCACCACCGCGCCGCCAAAGCGCAGATTGTGCAACATGCGGATCACCAGCGTCTCCGGCGTTTCAGGCGGCGGGAACTGCTGCAGATAAACGCGATCCGTCGGCTTGAGCTTCAGCTCCTTTTTCAGCGCGAGAATGGTGCTGTCCATCCCGCCGATCTCGTCGATAAGACCGACCTTAAAGGCCTGCTCGCCCGTGAAGACGCGGCCCTTTGCGACATCGGGCATTTTCTCCGGCGCGATTTTGCGCGCCGCCGAAACGTTATCGGTAAACGCCTTATAGGTTTCATCCAGCATGGCGTTCATCCGCTCGCGCCCCTTGGTGTCGAACGGGGTGCGCGGCGACCACATTCCGGCGCGGCCATCGCTCGAGATCGTATCGAACTTGACGCCCAGCTTGTCGAACATTTCGCCCAGAACGAACTTGCCCGCGACAACGCCGATGGAGCCTGTGATCGTGGCAGGATTGGCGACGATATAATCGGCATTCATCGCGATCCAATAGCCGCCCGACGCGGCCACGCTGCCCATCGACACATAAATCGGTTTCTTGGATTCCTTCGCCTTGATCAGCGCGCGGCGGATTGTCTCCGACGCCACCGGCGATCCACCGGGACTGTTCACGCGGAACAGAATGGCCTTAACGTCTTTATCCTTGGAGGCATCGTCAAACGCCCCGACAATCGAGGCCGTGTCGATCATGCCGTCTTCGGCCAAACGATAGGGGCCTTCCGCTGGCGTGTCGGTAATCATCCCCTCGCCATAAATCACGGCGATGGTTCCCTTGGCCTCGTCCTTGCGGTTTTGGTTATAGACATAAAGGTAATACGCGGGATCGACAGGCTCGGCATCCTTGCCTGCCTTTTCCTCGACCTCTTTGGTGATTTCGTCGACATAGCCCAGCTTGGTGACCAGACCCGCCGCTAATGCCTCATTGGCGGTGTAGGGGCCACCCGCCATCAGCGATGTGGACTTGCCGATATCTATTCTGCGCCCCATCGCGACGATCCGCGCAATCTGGCCGTTCAAACTGGACAGCATGCTTTCCATATTGGCGCGCACGGGCGCCGAGAAACTGTCGCGCGTGACGTTTTCCATCACGGATTTGTAATCCTCGCGGCGCATGAAATCGGTTTGCACGCCGAATTTCTCTAACGCAGATTTTCCAAACGGCGCTTCGATGCTGGCCGCCGAGTAGGCAACGGCGCCGATAGGCTGAAGCCAGATATTCTCGAAATGGCTGGCGAGGCTGTAAAGCCCGCTGCCGGGGCCAAAATCGCCATAGCTCGTGGCGAAGGCATAGGTGAACTTGCCGCTGGCGCGGAAATGATCCAGCGCCATCGCAATTTCCTGCACATGCACCAGATCAATCGGCTCTGAACCGAATTTGGCAATGACGCCCTTGACCTTCGGGTCGTCCTTGGCGTTTTCCAGCGCGCGAATGATGTGAAGTAGCGGCGTTTCACCACCTTCTTCAAGAAGCGCGGGCAGGGAGAGCCTGAAATCCTGCACTTGTTCCACAACGGGCGCGGTGAAATCTAGCGTCAGGATCATCTCCTTCGGCAGCTCCGGCTGCGTGATCTTTGGATGGAAGAAGTTCCACGTAGCGTACGCACCGACGCCGATGCTGATCGTCATGATCAGGCCAACCGAAGCGAATAGACGAAGAAGGAATTGTTTGATGTTCACGATGTCACACTATCCTTGTTTTCTAAAAGCGCTGGCGGGGTAGGTGCCGACGATCTTCATTTCATGGGCAAAAAAGGCCAATTCTTCCAGCGCGTTTTTCAACGGCGTTTCTGCGGGGTGGCCTTCAACATCCAGATAAAACTGCGCGGCGGTAAAATGTCCATCGACCAGATAGCTTTCCAGTTTGGTGATGTTCACGCCGTTGGTCGCAAAACCGCCTAACGCTTTGTAAAGCGCCGCCGGCACGCTGCGCACGCGGAATAACAACGTCGTCACGCACGGCACACTGCCAACCTGTGGCACTTGAGGATTAGCCGCGAAGATAAGGAAGCGTGTCGTGTTGCCCTTCATATCGGCAATGTCGGCAGCCAACGCCTTCAGACCGTTGATCTGACCCGCAAGCTCGGAGGCAATGGCCGCGACGCTTTTATCGGTTTGTTTGGAAATCTCCACCGCCGCACCAGCCGTATCGGATTTGTGAACGGGGGTCATGCCGTGATCGCGCAACCAGTTGCGGCACTGGGAAAGAGCCTGCACATGGCTGCAGACAGTTTTGATATCCGAGAGCTGCGCGTCGGGCAAGGCCAGAAGATGATGCTTCACAGGCTGATAATGCTCACCGATAATCGACAGGCCGCCATTGGGCAAAAGATAGTGAATATCCGCGACGCGCCCCGCCGTTGAGTTTTCAATCGGCAGCATGGCGAGTTCAGCGCGTCCATCATGGACGGCCTTGAAGACGTCCTCAAAAGAGTCACAGGGCAGGGTTTCATAATCAGGCGTTGCCGAGCGGCAGGCCAGATCGGAATAAGCGCCATAAGCGCCCATAAAGGCAATGCGTTTTGTCATCCCTTTCAGGTGCTCTTTTTCTGCGCTTTC
>DNGD01000165.1 GCA_003486725.1 Rhodospirillaceae bacterium | reverse complement strand
CCCGGACAAGCCGGGCCATGACGAACAAGGATTCAGTGCTTGCAGCTCTGGATTGCCGCGTCGCGGCTTCGCCGCTCCTCGCAATGACGAGGTTGGATATGAAGACTACCTCTCCACGTCACTGCGAGGCCTGAAAGGCCGAAGCAATCCAGGAGCGGCAGGCACGGAGCAAGCGGCTCCTGGATTGCTTCGTCGCTCCGCTCCTCGCAATGACGGGGAGGGAAAGTGCGGGAAGACGAGTGGAAAAAGTGTGGGAAGACGGGCGTGGAAAGCGAAAAAACGGCTCGAGATCAACTTATCCACAACTTTGAGAGCTTATCCACAGGCCCCATTAAACCTAATGTTTTGACATTCAAACGTAATCCGGCCACTTTCTGTCGCCGCGCGCAATAAACCACGCTTTGACAGACAAAGAAATGGGAACGGTTATTCGTGAGTGTTTTGATTAGGACTCGTTTGACTGTTTTAAGTCTGTGCTTTTTTCTTTTCTCTTGCACGAATACTTTTCCGCCCGACAAAATTGACCCTGCGGGCAACATGACCCGCGATGATTATCTGGAACTGCGCCAGCGCGGCGAGCCCAAGGAAACGAACTCCCCCGACGCCAATACACCGCCAGCAGTTCCCGCCCTTCCTGTCTCACTGGGGCCTGAGCTGCCCGCGCCGTTTCCTCTTACAAGCGTGCCTCGGTCACCGTCTGGCGGCGACCATGGTGCTGCCTTACCCAGCAAGAAAATCAGCGTAACGATTACGGACACGGTTCCCTTGCGCGATATTCTGATTGAACTGGGACGCGAAGGGGAAGTGAATTTGGAAATTGATCCACGTATTGAGGGCAGCATTATCTTCACTGCGCACCAGCAACCTTTTGATACCGTCCTGCGCCGCATTTGTGATCTGGCGGGGCTGCGTTACAAACGCGAAGGTGCATTTGTGCGCATCGAGGTGGATGAGCCCTATCAGCACAGCTATGCCCTCGACCATCTCAGCCTTTCGCGCCGATCGACAAGCGAGGTGACGATCGCCACCAACGTGTTCGATATGGATGTGGCCGGATCAAACGGCAGTTCGGCGGGCTCGGGCGGCAAGAGCGACAACGATAACAATTCCACCTCCAAAATCGCCGGCGTTACCGATGCGGATTTCTGGAGCGAGGTTGAAAAATCCTTGCCGCACGTGCTCGCCACCGTCAGCAAGACCAGACCCCTGACCACAGGCCGCACGGGTGATAACAAACAAGACGCCAATTTCAGCATCGACCGTCAGGCGGGATTAATCACCGTGTATGGCAACAGCCGCCAACAAGAAGCGGTAGCCAATTACCTGACACGCCTCGATCAAAAAGCCTCGTCGCAGGTCTTGATCGAAGCACGCATTGTCGAGGTCGAGTTGAACGACGAGTTTAAAAGCGGCGTCAACTGGTCAACCTTGTTCAAAGGCGCAACGGGCCTCGCGGCCAATTTCGGCGCGGGCGGCACAGCGACAACGGCGGCCTCGAACGGGTTGTTTACCGCCTCGCTCGATTCCAAGGACTTTAACGGCATTCTCAGCCTTGTGCGCACATTCGGCGCGACGCGCGTTTTGTCTTCGCCTCGCCTCACGGTCATGAATAACCAGACGGCGGTGCTTAAAGTTGCGAAGAACGAAGTGTACTTCCTGACCTCCGCCCAGTTCCCGACAACGACAACCGCATCGGGCATCGTCGTATCCGGCACGCCCGTCTTTACCAGCATGCCGCGCACGGTTCCTGTCGGTCTTGTCATGACGGTTCAGCCCGCCATCAACAACGACACAAACCGCGTAACGATGACCCTGCGCCCCACAATCTCGCGCGTAACCAATTATGTGAACGATCCGTCGATCGGCCTCAACGCCGCGAACGCAGGCGTGAGCAACCCCATCCAGTCGCAAATCCCCGTGCTGGCGGTGCGTGAGATGGATTCCGTTTTGCAAATGCAATCCGGTGAGGTCGCCGTAATGGGCGGACTGATGCAGGATTCCTCCGAAAATCAGGATCAGGGCGTGCCGCCGTTCGATGCGATGCCCGTCGTCGGTAATCTGGCGAAGTCTCGCGACAATCAGGGCGCGACGAGCGAGCTGGTGATCCTCTTGCGCGCCACAATCATGAACAATGCCAGACCCCACGACGCGGATACGGACTTATACAAAAAATACAACAATGACCCGCGCCCCCTTCCCCTCCCCAACACGATGAAAGGTACCTAAAAATGAAACGTCTTTCTTCACAATCAGGTTTTACCCTTGTTGAACTGTCTATCGTTCTTGTCATCATCGGCCTTATTATCGGCGGCGTGCTGACGGGTCAACAGATCATCCAGAACGCCCGCATCACAAACGCCATCAACGCCATTCAAGCCTATCAAGGGCAAATCCAGACCTATGCGCAGAACAACGGCGCTTTGCCCGGCGATGATGCCGGTGCGGTAGCGCGCTTTCCTTCCATGGAAGTTGGTGTCAACGGCAATGGCAACGGCAAGATCGGCACGGCCAGCTCGTTCGACACAGCCGCCGCCGAAGGCGAAGCCACCGAGAGCCTGCATGTGTGGGCGCATCTGCGCGCGGCGGGATTGGTGAAGAACCAAGTCACAGGCGGGACCACGGCCATTCAACCCCCGAACCCGTTTGGCGGCGTGTTCGGCATTCAAAACACCGCGTTTGCCGGCGCCTTGCCGACGGGCGTGATCTGCATGGACAAGGTCACCGCCGGTGCGGCGCAAGCCATTGATGCGCGCCTTGATGACGGCGCTCCCGATGCAGGCGCGATACAGTCAACCACCTATACCGGTGCGGTCGGCAGCAGCGCGAACGCCGCTGTCACGACCTATAGCGACGACAACACCTATACGATGTGCGTGAGGATGTAAGCGACGATGGCGAACCAAGCCCGAAAAGCTTTTACCCTTGTGGAAATGAGCATGGTGCTTGTCATCATCGGGCTTGTCATCATGATCGTGTATCCGGCGCTGGGGGCTTTCCGGCAAAGCATGCAAGCCAGCGCAACGCAGAGCAATCTGCAAGCGTTGATGCGCGCCACCGCCGCGTTTGTGCAAAATAACGGCTGTCTTCCCTGCCCTACGCCTGCCTCGACAACAGGCGTAGGGTTCGGGCGCGTCCGTGGCGATACGCTCACGGCGATGTGCAGCGTGTGCCCGATAGCCGAAGGCATCGTGCCATTCGTTTCGCTTGGCATCCCAATGCAAACAACCAAAGACGGCTGGGGACGCTGGATCACACTGCGCGTCGACCCAGCGCTCACCATCAACTTTGGCGTGGCCCCGCCGACGGAGCTGTGTCTTGCCAGCGATCCTGCCCCTTGCGT
>DNGD01000128.1 GCA_003486725.1 Rhodospirillaceae bacterium | reverse complement strand
AACGCCGACTTCGACGGTGACCAGATGGCCGTTCACGTTCCGCTCTCGCTGGAAGCCCAGCTGGAAGCGCGCGTGCTGATGATGTCCACCAACAACATCCTGTCCCCTGCGAACGGCAAGCCGATTATCGTGCCGTCACAAGATATCGTTTTGGGTATTTACTACATCACGATGGAACGTAAGGGCGAGAAGGGCGAAGGCATGGCCTTTGCCACGATTGGTGAAATTGAGCAGGCTATCAATGCCGGTGTCATCACACTGCATACGAAGATCAAGGCACGTTATCATGGCGTTAACGCGCAGGGCGAAAAAGAAATCGTCCGCGTTGAAACGACGGCTGGGCGTATGCTGATGTCAGAGATTCTGCCACGGCATCCCAACTTGCCATTTAGCATGATCAACCGTCTTTTGACCAAGAAGGACCTCACGAACGTTATCGATGCGGTGTATCGCCATTGCGGCCAGAAGGAGACGGTTATCTTTGCCGATCGCCTGATGGGGCTTGGTTATCGCAACGCTTGCCGTGCCGGTATTTCGTTCGGCAAAGACGATTTGATCATTCCAGCCGCTAAGCAAAAGCTTATCAAGGGCGCGCAGGATCAGGTCAACGAGTACGAGCAACAATATCAAGACGGTCTGATCACACGCGGCGAAAAGTACAACAAGGTTGTTGACGTTTGGTCGAGCTGCACAGAACGTGTTGCCGAAGAAATGATGAAGGGCATCTCCGACACCGGACATGGCCACATCAATTCGGTTTACATGATGGCTCACTCTGGTGCTCGTGGTTCTGCTGCGCAGATTAAGCAGCTGGCGGGTATGCGCGGTCTGATGGCTAAGCCTTCGGGTGAAATCATCGAGACGCCGATTATCTCGAACTTCAAAGAAGGTCTGTCGGTTCTTGAATACTTCAACTCAACCCATGGTGCTCGTAAGGGTCTGGCCGATACGGCTTTGAAAACTGCGAACTCCGGTTATCTGACACGTCGTTTGGTTGACGTCGCGCAAGACGCGATCATCACCGAAACCGATTGCGGCACGACCGGTGGTCTGACCGTCAAGACAGTCGTTGAAGGCGGCGAAGTCATTGCGCCTCTTTCTGAATTGGTCTTGGGTCGTACCACAGCCGAGGACGTTACCGATCCTGCAACAGGACGAGTGATTGCCCCCAGCGGTACGTTGATCGATGAACAGCTGATGGAAGTGATCGACAAGGCTGGTGTCGATACGATGCTGATCCGTTCGGTTCTGACCTGTAAGACAGAAAACGGCATTTGTGCGAAGTGCTATGGCCGTGATTTGGCTCGTGGTACTATCGTCAACATCGGTGAAGCTGTCGGCGTTATCGCCGCCCAGTCAATCGGTGAGCCGGGTACACAGCTGACCATGCGTACCTTCCACATCGGTGGTGCTGCTCAGCGTGGTGCTGAACAAAATGCTGTTGAAGCCTCGTTTGATGCCAAGCTGACCATTAATAACAAGACGCTTGTGACCAACAGCGAGGGGCGTTCAATCGTGATGAGCCGCAATTGCGAACTCGTTCTGGTTGACGACCATGGCCGTGAAAAGGCTCGCCATCGCGTTCCTTACGGTACCAAGCTGTTGGCCAAAGAAGGCGACAAGGTTACCAAGGGTCAGAAGTTGGCCGAGTGGGATCCGTACACATTGCCGATCATCACCGAACGTGAAGGTATCGTCAATTATGTCGACTTGATCGAAGGTCTGTCGGTTCGTGAAGTCATGGACGAAGCGACCGGTATTTCGTCGAAGAAGGTTATCGACTTCCGTCAGCAAACGCGAGGCGCTGAATTGCGTCCCCGCATCATGTTGCAAGACGCGAAGGGCGAAGCCATCAAGCTTTCAAGCGGCATGGAAGCGCGTTACTTCTTGCCCGTGGACGCTATCCTCAACGTTGCGAACGGCGCGAAGGTCAATGCGGGTGAAGTTATCGCTCGTATCCCCCGCGAAGGATCGAAGACACGTGACATCACCGGCGGTCTGCCGCGTGTTGCCGAGTTGTTTGAAGCCCGTCGTCCGAAGGACTTTGCGATCATCGCCGATGTTGATGGCCGCGTTGAATTCGGTAAGGACTACAAGACGAAGCGTCGTATTGTGATCCGTCCGCTTGACGAGACGCTTGAGCCACGCGAGTACATGATCCCCAAGGGCAAGCACATCGCTGTACAAGAAGGCGATATGATTGAACGCGGCGATTTGCTGATCGATGGTAACCCTGTGCCGCATGACATTTTGGCCGTTATGGGTGTAGAGGCCTTGGCCGCTTACATCATCAACGAGATCCAAGAGGTCTATCGTCTGCAGGGCGTTAAGATCAACGACAAGCACATCGAAGTAATCGTTCGTCAGATGTTGCAAAAGGTTGAAATTACCGAACCCGGTGATACGACCTTCTTGCAAGGCGAACAGGTTGATCGTACCGAGTTTGTTGAAGTCAACAACAAGGCCGTTTTGGAAACATTGCGTCCGGCGCAAGGTCGCGCGGTTCTGCAAGGTATCACCAAGGCGAGCTTGCAGACACGTTCGTTCATCTCTGCCGCTTCGTTCCAGGAAACGACGCGCGTTCTGACCGAAGCTGCTGTGGGCGGCAAGGTCGATACGCTCGAAGGGCTGAAAGAAAACGTGATCGTCGGTCGTCTGGTTCCCGTCGGAACCGGTTCTGTCGTCAACCGTCTGCGCCGCATCGCTGCGTCGCGTGATTTGGAAGGTGACCGTATGGACGCAGAGCGCGCGCGCGAAAAGCAGGCCGCTCTTGAAGCCAGCCGTAGCGAAGCGAATATCTCGGAAGGCTAACGTCTTTGGGAGTGTGAAACAAAAACGGCGAGGGCAGCAATGTTCTCGCCGTTTTGTTATGGAGTATGAGATGAGTATTCTATCCACCACCGTTTTGGCGTTGAGCATGTCCGCCGATGCGTTTGCCGTTTCCATCGGTAAGGGAACGACGATCCAAAAACCACGATTGCTGGACGCGGCCAAGACGGGCGCGGTGTTCGGGGGTACAGAGGCTTGCGCACCTGTGCTGGGGTGGCTAGCGGGCTCGCTGGCGAGCACGTTTATCCAAAGCGTCGATCATTGGGCCGCCTTTGGCATTCTGCTGCTGGTGGGGCTGCATATGATCTATGAGAGCACACAGGATGGTTGCGAAGTGGAAGGCACAAAGCCCCACAACCAGCGACTTGGGCTTCTTATTATCACCGCGATTGGCACCAGTATCGACTCCATGGCCGTGGGGGTTTCTTTGGCTTTTGTCACGGCGAACATATGGGTTGCCGCTGCGTCCATTGGCCTTGCCAGCTTCACGATGTCGACGCTTGGTCTCATGATCGGCCATTCCATCGGCTGTCGTATTGGCCGTCTTGCGGAAGTGCTCGGCGGTATCGGCCTGATTGGCATCGGCGTTAAAATCTTGTGCGAACATACGGGTGTTTTAGGTGGATAGGATGCGAAGGTTTGAAATTAACCATGATTCTGGTTCCTGCAACTATTTTCGAATGGTAATATCGCGTATTCGCTAATGATCATTTATGAGGGCATTATGCATTACAGAATGAAGCATGCTTTGGTGTTATTCTTTACCTTTCCTACTTTTGTCGCGGCTGGTGTAGGTCTTGGCCTCCATCAAGAAAAAAGCGTGCTGGAAAAAACAAATATGGAAGCATTCAAACGTGTATCGAAAGATACGCTATCGGCATCCTCTGGCTTTGTTTGTGATGAAACTCTTTTGGGTTCCCGCGTTTGTTCTATCGCGACATTGCGTGAAAGCGAAGCAGGAGAAGATCCCAGAACAACCGACAAGAGCATGATTTTTGTTTATCAGACTGTCAATGGAAAGCACAAAGAAGTCGATTCCATCCCGGTCAGGAAAGCACTTGTGGGAAAGACAGAGAAATGGATTGCTTATAATAGGCGCGATATAAAATAATATGTTTGTCGGGCATTTGTGATGAAAAAAGGCGGGGTTTGATCCCCGCCTTTTTCTTATGCCTATGTTCGTGAATTACCGACGGTCACCCATCAGGCTCAAAAGGAACTGGAAGGCGTTGATGAAGTTCATGTAGAGGCTCAACGCGCCGATAACGGCGAGCTTGTTGTTGGTTTCATGACCCCAGCTTTCCTGATAGTTTTGCTTGATGTTCTGCGTATCATAGGCCGTCAGACCCGTGAAAATCGCGACGCCCGCGACGGACACGATCCACTGCATCATGCTGGACTGCATGAACAGGTTTACGAGCATGGCGATAAACAGACCCAAAACTCCCATCATCAGGAATGCGCCCATGCTGGTGAGGTCCTTCTTGGTGGTGTAGCCCCACAGCGCCATCGCGCTGAAGGTAGCCGCCGTGATGAAGAACACGCGCGTTATGCTTTCCGCCGTAAACACCATGAAGATGGTGCTCATCGACAGACCCATAAGGCTGCAGAAGACCCAGAACATCGTCTGTGCAGTCTTGGCCGAGGCGTTGGTGAGCTTGAAGTTCATGAAGAAGATGAAGGCCAGCGGTGCAAACATGGCCACCAGTCCCAGTACCTTATTGCCGAAGATTGCAGCCCCAATAGGCGTGCTGGCGACGAGGAATGCGATCAGACCTGTGATGGCAAGGCCACCACCCATATAGTTAAAAACGCGCACCATATGCGCCCGCAGCCCTTGATCGAAGGTCATAGCGCGGGTAGGAGCACTGGCGGTTGGAGAGCGGAAGAACGGATCGACCATTGTGATCTGCCTTTCAAAGGAGTTGTTGGTGTTAACAACAATATGGGCTCCTTTTTTCGATTTTCAAGCGAAATCGGAATTGTTTTGATGTATCAAATTGTTAGGCAGGCAGAATGACCGTTATTGCCCCATTAGGGACGCATTTTTGCCCCTTTTACATGGTTGACAAGAGGGCGGAAAAAGCCAAGCTGTCATCAGGCGATTTCTATCCATTTCTCAATGACTAAGGTGTACGGCAATGAACTTGCTGCAACGTGTTTTGTTTGTTCTTTTGATCGCGCTTGCGCCGGCCATGTCTGTGGCCGCGCCTTATCAGGCGGGACATCCGCCAGCGCCAGCTCGCGCGGGGCTTATCCCGACAGTTGCGGCCGAGATCGGCCAGCAGTTTCAGGCGCTCGTCACTGGTGAAGCGAATGGCGAGATCGAGCCTGAGGAAACCTTTGGCACGCGTGCGCTGGGCGTCATTCTTAATTCATTCAAGCTGATCGGCAGCGAAGGATCGACCTTCGTCAACAATTTTGCGGCGTTGCCGCAGCTTGCAACCTGGTTTAATCAGCAGGTCACGGATCCACTCCTGCGCTCGCGCTGGATTGAAACGGGCACAATGCTTCTTTTGGTCATCGGTGCGGCGTTCGCGGCGGGCTGGCTGGTAGATCTAATTTTCCTACCGTTGCGTCGAAAGATTTATCAGGCGAAGTGGTTCTCCTCATGGACGCGTTTTGGCGGCGTCATTGGCTGGTTGGGGTTATCGCTGGCTCCTGTGATCAC
>DNGD01000210.1 GCA_003486725.1 Rhodospirillaceae bacterium | reverse complement strand
GCCACAGTTTGCAGGGTAACTCGGCTGTGTGTATAGTTGCGGGATCAGTTGAAGCGCAGAGAAACAATCATACATTTTTAACGGCCAACACCATGACAGATGCGTCCCCCATCGAACTCACGAAAGAACCCAGCGCGCGGCTTCAAACGCTGCTGGCTGCCTTTCGTCAGGTCGGCTTGCCTCTTCTTCAATCGCTTGTGGAAGTTTCCGGCAGTCAGGGCGGGGGCGAAGAGGGCGTGATGCGCGCGGAGCGTATGGCGGCGCTTGTTGATTGCACGGTTTCGCTGAGCCGCGCGCTTACCAAAGAAATGCGCGCCGACGAAGACAATCTCGATGCGTCCGTGCGCTGGGCTCTGTCCGGCTCGGCCAGTCAGGTTGTGGCGGCTCATTATCAGGCGACGGGGCGCGTTCTTTCTCCTGAAGACATCACCCGTCTTGTCCAGATCGCCTCCGTGGTTCAAGAAAAGTTTAAAACACAAATCCCGGCGGGCGGCGAAACCGTTCCCAACACGATTGCAACGTTCCGCGCGAAGATGATGGAGGGCATGGTGCCCGTTATTGGCGCCGTTGCCCAATATGCCTTTGGCCGAGCCGAGCATGAATTGCTTGCCGAAGTTGCCGAGCGTCTGGTCAAAACGGCCGATCAGGTGACGCGGACATTGGCCGTGGCAGGCTCGACGCCTGAGCAATGGCGCTTCCTGTGCTGGAGCATCTTGCGTGCGGCGGGACAAATTTATACGGAAAGCCATTACGCAGAAGCGGATAGGCTTAATGCGATGAATGCCGAAGAACAGGCGGCCTATTTCGCCCAACACGGACAAATCGTGCCGATGACACAAGTTTGGCAAGCCTTTAATCAACGCATGGCCATGTTGGCGACACTCGCGACCTATTTGGAAGTACCGGTCTCCGCTCAACTTGAAACCCAAGGATGGTGAGATGATCACGGCTCAAGCCCTCGCTGCTTGTATGATGCTGGCCTCGCAGACCTATCAGGTTCCGCCTGCGGTGATGATCGGCATTATGCACATTGAGGGCGGCCGCGTGGGGCAACAAGCGGGGCCGAACGTCAATGGCACGTATGATCTGGGGCCTATGCAGGTCAATACGCGGTGGCTTCCCCAGCTTATGAAGACGTGGCGCGTGGATTATAAGACCGCCTATCGCATCTTGCGTGACGATGGCTGCGTTAATGTCAGGGTCGGCGCGTGGATTTTGGGGCAGAAAATCAGGGAGGCGGGCTCCCTTTACGGCGGGATCGCCTATTATCACTCCGCGACGCCCGGTATTGGCACCCGTTATGCCGCTAAAGTCATTGCGGTCATGGAACGCAAGGGGCTAATCAAACGCAGCTATGCAAAAGCCAAGAATCGGGCTTATTATGCTCAACGCTGATTCTCTTATGTGCGGCTAAACTGTCTACGCCACGCTATTTTCACTCATAGGGAGACCGAAGAAGATGTTGGGATCAAAGCCTCTTCAAACCGTTGTCGTTTTTTTCGCACTTTGCTCGGCTGCCGTTGCGCAGGTGCCACCAACGACGGGCGCGGTGCCGCTTGACGCAAATGGCGCGCCACTTTTCAATGTTAATACGCGTGCGCCCAACACTGATGAAATCCCCGCTTTGTCCAACATGGTGAAAAGCGGTGCCAAGCTTTATTATATGGGAGAACGTTCGGGGATGCACGGATGGTTCATTATGAAAAATGGACAGATCCAGATGGTCTACCTCTCTCCTGACAAGCAGAGCGTTTTAATCGGGGGCTTGTTTTCAGCACGGGGGGAAAACGTAACAACCCCCCAGATCAGCATGCTTTCAGAAAGAAATGAAGATATTAAGAAAATTCTTACTGGAACCGCGCAGCAGCAGCAGGAAATCATGAAGGCTGGCGAACAAGATGGGGCCGGCTCCGTGGCTGCAGGGAGCAATAACGCGAGTGCAAAGAAAGAGGCTGACGCGATTCCTTCCGTTCCCGTCTCTCCGGGCGAGCGGTTGATTCAGGATTTGAAATCCGCAGCAGGCGTCACGCTGGGCCAGAATGAGGAGGCCGAGCTGATGATGATCGCCGCGCCAGGCTGTCCGAACTGCAAGAAAACATGGCAAGAGCTACGTGAATACGTCAAGACGAACAAGGTTCAGGTTCGTTTGATCCCCGTCTATAACAGTGTTGGCGGTGAAGAAAGCCGTGTGGCAGCGCAACTTTTGAAGGTTGCCAATCCGCTGGAGGCTTGGGACCGTTTTGTTGAAGGCGACGTCACGGCACTGGCCGGTGATCCGGGTGAAATGGCCATCAAGGCCGTTGTTGCCAACCTCAATCTTGTCACAAAATGGAACATCCAAGGCTATCCGTACCTCGTTTATCGCGGTAAGGACGGGCGTATCAAGATTGTACAGGGAAAGCCAGAGCGTATGGCCGCCGTCATGATGGACGTTACCCGATAACCGGAGTGTTAAAATGGTTTCTTCGGAAGGGCCCAGAAATACCCCGCCTCGTGGCACTAATCTCCCCTCCCTACAAGTTAAGGGAATGGAGATTGCGAAGGCTTTTCTGAAAGAAGGAAAGGCGGAGCAGGGGGGGATCCCCAATGCTTCCCTGATCTATGGGGTGGCGTCAGCTGCGCTGCTTTCTTTCGGTCTTTACCATCTTTTGACGGGCGGCTGGGTCACTTTTCTCCTGTTGGCTGTTCTGGCCGGTGTGCTCTTTGGCTTCGCTTTGTATTTTCTTCGCCACCCAGTATGAAAGAATTAAGGATTTTGTTGTCTAAATAGGGTGATATGATTATACCTGATCACCAATGACCGCGTCTTGCAATAGGGGTGAGGAAGACAATGATTGTTAAGAATCTTCAAAGAACGACGCTGATATTTGCGGGATTGTTTCTGACATCTTGTACAGCAATGAATAATGCAATGAGCGTTGATCCCGTTGCGACCGAGCCGGATCTTGTCGGCGTGCGCATTGCTCAGGCCGCTGAAAAAGCGTCGAAGGCGCTGGATACCATTTCAGGCATTGAGCAATATCGCGAACCGCAAATGCCGCCGCCTCAGGATTACTCGGCTGCGTCTCCGGCTTTGACGCAAACGATTTCTGTTCGGTGGAGCGGACCGATCGAGCAGATTTTGACTGTTCTGGCGGAACGCGCTGGCATGCAATTCAAAACTTACGGCAGTCCGTCCGGTGTCCCTGTGATCGTCAACCTCGACGTCTATCAAAAGCCGTTGATCGAAGTGATGCATGATTTGGGACTTCAAGCTGGTCGCCGTGCCGATGTGTCGGTCAACAACTCCAATAATTCGGTTGAGATCCATTATGCCCCTGCAGACAGAATCTAATCCGTCCCAAACGCTTCCGTCGTTTCTGATTCGCCTGTGCGTTATTCTTTGCGCATTGATGTTGAGCGGTGGATTGGCGCAGGCGGCTATTCAACCTGATGTCTCGCCGCCGCCTCCTGTTCTGGGCGAACTGCAAGAGCTGGAAAATGGCGAAGATCTTGGAAAACCCGATGGGATTGGCCTTCAAATCCGCAAGGACGCCTTGCGCGAGGCGGCTCTTTCTTATGGTGCACGCGGTGGGTTGGCCTTCCGCACTTTTGAAATTCAACGCCGTCTGGCTGATTATGAAACCAGCTTAACGAGCATTTTTGATTTTACGCGGCTGTTGATTGCCGCGCCTTCGGGTCTTTTGATCGAGCCGCCGATTGTCAGCGAGGCGCAACGCGCTGTGTTGGTCAATAAGGGTGGACAAGAGGCTGCTGTCTCGGATCGTGTTTTGCGCATCAACAAATCGGCGCGCATTGTTACAGCGCCGCGCGATTGGCATTTGTA
>DNGD01000208.1 GCA_003486725.1 Rhodospirillaceae bacterium | reverse complement strand
ACTGGTTCCAGCTCAGCCTCAAGGAAGGCCTTACCGTTTTCCGTGAGCAGGAATTCTGCGGCGATATGGGCACGCGCGCGTTAGAGCGTCTGCATGCCGTCAGCGGCCTGCGCCGCGGCCAATTCCCCGAAGATGCGGGCGCGATGGCGCACCCCATTCGTCCGGCGTCTTACGAGACCATTGATAATTTCTATACCTCGACCGTGTATCAAAAGGGCTCTGAGGTTGTGCGCATGATCCAAACGCTGATCGGGCGTAAGAATTTCCGCAAAGGATTGAACATGTATTTGAAACGCCATGATGGCCAAGCCGCCACGTGCGAAGATTTTGTCGCCGCGATGGAAGAAGCGGGCGGCGTCGATCTCGGTCATTTTATGGTGTGGTACCGCCAAGCGGGCACGCCCGTTCTGGATGTGACCTCGTCCTATGATAAGAAGAAAAAGGAATACACGCTGCGCGTGAAGCAAAGCTGCCCGCCGACACCGGGGCAGAAGAAAAAGGATCCGCTGAACATGCCGTTCTGTGTGGGCCTCTTGGATCAAAAGGGCCGCGATATGAAGGGCACGTTTGTTCTGGATGTCGCCGCGCCGGAAGAGGTGTTCGTCTTTTTGAACGTGGAAGAGGAGCCCATTCCTTCCTTGCTGCGCGAGTTTTCCGCGCCGGTGCGTGTGAACTATCCGTACACGGAAGGGCAATTGCGCCTGATTATGGCCTCCGATATCGACGGGTTTAACCGTTGGGAAGCGGCGCAAAAGCTGTTTACCCAATATGTACTGGCCGGTGGCGCGGTGCCGGAAGAGTTTATCAAATCCTTGCGTAAGGTGCTGAAGGACAAAAAGCTGGATGCGGCGACCAAGGCGATGACACTGTCGCTGCCTTCGGAAGCCGAATTGGGTCTGACGCTTTTGGCCAGTGGCAAAAAGATCGATCCCGTGAAGCTGTATCATCAACGTCAAGCCGTGATCCGCGCGATGGCGGAAGGCCTCAGCGATGATCTGTGGGCGATGTATGAGACGATTGAAAACAGCCTTGATGAAAAAGCCAGTGATGGCGTCGCGCGTGGTCAGCGCAGTTTGAAAAATCTGTGCCTTGCCTATCTGGCGAAGATCGAAAGCGAAAGCACCGCACCTTTGGCCGCCGCCGCCGTGGCGCAGAGCCGCAATATGACCGACAAGATCGCGGGGCTTGATATTCTGGCCGATGGCGACAGCGCGTTGAAGCCCAAGATGTTCGCGCACTTCGCCAAGCAGTTTGGCGATCAACCGTCCATCATGGATCATTGGCTTGCAGCGCAATCTTCGGCGCGTCGTCCGGACGTTTTGGCGTCGGTCAAAAAGCTTATGAAGCACAAGGCCTTTACGCTGAAGAACCCGAACCGTGTTTCCTCGCTGCTCGGTGTGTTTGCGGGCAATCCGCTCGGCTTCCATGCGGCGGACGGCAGCGGCTACGCCTTTGTGGCCGAGATGGCGGCCACGGTGGACAAGCTCAACCCGCAAGCGGCGGCGCGTCTGGCCAAGCCGTTCTTGCGTTGGCGCGATTTCGATGCCAAGCGCCAGAAGATGATGAAGGCGGCGCTGGCCAAACTGGCGAAGGGCAAGCTTTCCCCGAACGTGCGCGAGATTGTCACGAAGGCTTTGGGAGCAAAGGTATAGGGTAATTCCTGCCGCATTGCGCGGCAGGACTTTTCTTAAGGCCTTGAAACAAGACAGATTTATGAATGGCACGCCCCTTGCTTATGAATAGGCAAAGGGAGCCCTTATGAGTCAAGTCAACGCCACGTCATCGATCCAGCAAACCAACGCCGCCTATCTCGCGCAGATGAATGCGGGTCGGTCTTCGGGCACCTCCACGCCGAAGGCGGCCAGCTTTGAATCAGAGCTGAACGCGATCCAGTCGGCACCGTTGGCCGAGCCGGTGGCGCTTAAGGCAGCCCCCAAAGTTGTCGCGCCTGCGGCAGCGGAAGAAGGGGAAGAAACGGAAGCCGTGCGCTCGGCCTTCGATGAAGGCGTGAACCCTGCCACGGACGTTCATGAGGACGAGGATTTCGGCTTCGATGATTTTGTCGATCTGATTAATCCGCTTCAACATATCCCTGTTATCGGCACGATTTACCGTGAGCTGACGGGCGATACGATCAAGCCCGGCGTACAGGTCGCGGGCAGCATCGCCTTTGGCCTTGCGACAGGCAGTGTTTTGCTTAGCGCCGTTTCGGGAATCGCCAGCGCGATCCTTGAGCAGAAAACCGGAGAGGAGCCCACCATACAGGTCGCTCGCGCGCTGTTTGGCGATGAGGAAACGGTGCAAGTCGCCGAGACAGAAGCCCTCGGCGGGGAAGAGATTTTGTTGGCCGAAGCCGAGGAAACGGCTGAAGTGCCTGACGTACAGACGGCCAGTGCCGCGCCGCAAATCCCCGTGCAGACCGCGCAGCTGGCGGGGGCGCCTGTTTCTCTTCCCGTTGCCGCAGCCGCTCAAACGGCCTCTTTTATTCCACGGACAGGGACAACCAATCATGACGCTGTGAGCCAGACGGCTGCCTTGGCGCAGGTTGGTGGAACGCGCATGGGCAATGTGATTTATGCCAGCCCGACGATGAGCGTGGCGGCCAAGGTCGCGGCGGCGGAACGCAAGACGCAAACGCCATCACCATCAACAGTGCAATTTACGACACAACCGGCGGCGTCTACCCCCGCTCCCGCTGTTGCTGCGAATGATGTGGTAGCCCCCGCCGATACCTCGCTTGGCACGCTGATTCATGAACAAGCCAAGGCGCAGATGGCGGGGCAGACCCTGCCGCCAGAGCTTATCGAGGACATGATGATGAAGGCTTACGGCAAATACAGCGCAGCGCAGCAGCTGGGCGGTGACACCACGACGGCGGTTCCATAAGAGCTGTTTTACGGATCAGACAGGTTTCGCTTTGGGTTGATCGCCAGCCCTTTTTTGGGAAGCAAGGAAGCGCCTCCACTCCTCAATGTTATTTCTTGAGTCTCTGAATATTTCCGCCTTCTTGGGGTCAGGAAAATTAGAGAAATGCGTCAACAGGCGCTCTTCATTTATTTTGACAATATGATCAAAATTTAGGGCGATGCCCGTTTGCCGTGTGAACTCGTCAGCGATATAGGGGGAGATATTAAACCCAGGAGCCAAGAGAGGGGTTAAAAACATATTTTCCAAAGCAGGAAGTCGACAAACCGAAGCGATATCGATAATGCCAATCCTTTTGCAAGGTGCGCGTGTGAGATTCGGGTGGCAAATATCTGCGTGAAGCCGCCCAAGGTTCAGGAAGGTCAGAGCCGAGAACTCGCCGACAGCGCGACCAATGGTTTCGATCTCGTCTTCACAGGATTGTCCGACAAGAAAGGGTTTGCCCACATATTCCATCGCGAGATAGTTGGGCTTTTTTCCCCAAGACAACGGGATTGGCGTCACAAAGCGGTCGCCTTTCAAGCACAACAGCTTTTCCATCAAGTCAAATTCATGGCCCACAGACATGACGCCGCGCGGACGCGTCCCTTCGACGAACTTCACAATAACGTTGGGATGATTGTGCGGGATAAGCGCAATGCAGCTTCTGCCCCAGCCCGCGACGGTTCCTTCGTCGAAGGGAGGGATAGCACCGCAGCGCTTCCACATAAGGTATGCTTTGTATAAGGCCGGAATATTCATATGCTGCTGATCATAATTTTGTTTTCAGATGTAAAATAGATGGCCTAAAAGCGGGAAAAACACAATTCGTTTCAGTGCGCCAACACATGTGTTGCCAACGTTAGTTATTGGTTAATTGACTAATGGGATGATCGCGGTCAAAGATAATGTTTCTGGCTCTATTTACGGGGACATTATGAACGACTCCATTAATGAAATTCTTGAGCGCATTCGCCAGCTGGAAGACAGGCTGGAGGACGAGTTTGAAAAAAGCCGCGCGCAGTACGAAGTTAAACTGCGCGGCAAGATCGCGTGGTTTGCCGATGAAGTGGTCGCCCGCCAGCGCGCGTTCAAAATCCGCTATCCCCAGTTTTTCCGACGCGCGAGGCTTTTGCACATTCTGGTGGCCCCCGTCATCTATTCCATGATCATCCCGATTGTGTTGCTTGATTTGTGGGTGACGCTTTATCAACAAATTTGTTTCCGTGCCTATGGCATTCCTTTTGTCAAACGATCCACCTTTATCGTCGTGGACCGTCACCATCTGGCCTATCTGAATGCTATTGAAAAAATCCATTGTGTTTATTGCGGCTATGGCAACGGCGTTTTTTCCTATGCGCGCGAGGTTGCGGGTCGCACGGAGCAATTCTGGTGCCCCATCAAACATGCGATCCGCCTGCGCGATCCTCATCACCACTATACCAAGTTTGTTGAATACGGGGACGCGGAAGGCTATCGCGGCAAGCTTGCTGAAATACGTAAAGATGTGCAAGAATGCGAGTCTGACTGACCTTTGAAAAAGGAGGCGTGCCATGACCTTTGAACTCCCCCCGTTGCCGTATGCCAAAGAAGCGTTAGAGCCGCATATCTCTGCCCGCACGTTCGAGTTTCATCATGGCAAGCATCATCAGGCCTATGTGACGAACCTGAATAATTTGATCAAGGGCACGCCGCTGGCTTCTGCGTCGCTCGAAGAGATCATCAAGCAGACGGCCAAGGATGAAGCCAATGTCGGCATTTTCAACAATGCCGCGCAGGTGTGGAACCACACGTTCTTTTGGAACTCCATGAAGCCACAAGGCGGCGGCGCGCCAGCCGGTGCATTGGAGGGAAAAATGATGGCCGCGTTCGGCAGCCTTGAGTCGTTCAAGGAACAATTCAAGGCCGCAGGCGTGGGCCAATTCGGCAGTGGCTGGGTCTGGCTGGTGGAAGAGGCGGGCGCGCTCAAGATCATAAAAACGCCCAATGCCGTGACGCCGCTTGCCATCGGGCTAACGCCGCTGGTCACCTGCGATGTGTGGGAGCACGCCTATTATCTGGATTATCAGAACCGCCGCCCCGACTTCTTGCAAACCTTCATTGATCATCTGATCAATTGGGATTTTGTCGCGGCGAATATGGGCTAACGACGCTCCGTTATTCGATCTTCATCTTGCAACAATAAGCGGCTGTGACTTCGTTGTGATCCAGCCCGACAACAACATAGTCTTGCGGGCACGCGAGATTGATGTTGTGTGCCCCCGTCGCTCCCCACTGATTAAAGTAGGAGACAAGGCCGGTTCCCAGATCATGGAGGGCTTCGACGCATTGGGTGTAATCGATTTTGACGGTTCCCCCCATGCCTTTCCACGCGCTTCCGTTACAAAATTGCATGGCAGTGCCGGTCCAGCGGATCGTGCCTGCTTTGGTGGCCGTACAATTGGCCGCGTCATTGGCGACTTTGACCCCGCCGGCAATGTCCAGTTTGGCCGCTGGTGCATACACCCCAGCCCCGATGTTGCCTTCAACGAACAAACCCGCGATCCCCGCGCCGTGATTAAAAACTTGCAACTGATTAGTGTTGTTTGAGTTTGTAAAAAAACGCAAGTTGTTGGCATTTACGTCTTGATTCCATTGATCGTAAGCGCCCGCTCCCTTTAACGTGATTTCAGAGCCCTCTCCTATGGCATCGGTTGCACCAAGCGAAAGATGCCCGCCCCCTGTCGCTGTGCCGAGAAATAAGCTCGATGGAGTGACGACGACGCCAGTGTTGCATTTGATAGCTGATGCACCGTCCCATGACAGGAGCTTGTTTCCCTGTCCCGCGAGACAGCTGGTTGCCGTTGCACCCAACATTTGCACGGGCGGCAGCATTTGAATGCCGGTCGATGCGGCCAAGGCGGCACCGGAGAAAAGAGGCAACGCAAGGGATGATAACAAGGCGGCAGATAAAAGCGTTTTCATCTCAAGTCTCCTTAAAAGATAATACACACATGTTATAGGGCAATATTCGTTAACGAAGCGTAAATTGGGTTTTTGTTGTGGTGACCAGTCAGTAGGGTGCCATAGGGAGACCATAGACACCCTATTTGGTTTAACGGACAAGGGTTAGTGTTTGGTGCACACCCATAGTGCCATTCCTTTGCCCTCATAATAAGGCTGTGGACAAGTGCTCCCGATGTTAAAATCTTCTATGCGTTGACGTGTAAAGCCGGCGGGACAGTTACAGGCTCCGGTCATGGGGTTTCCCAACCGACACCCGCCAACACTAATATCGGGGTTGTGGTAGACACCACCAGCACAAAGATAGGTTTGATAAATGCCGCCGTATTGTGGCCCTGTGTGAAATTCTTTCCACTCTGCCCCATTGCATCCTTGGAATACCGCACCTGTCCAGCGAATCGTGCCCGCGTTCGTTGCCGAGCAAGCCGCCGAATCAGCGGAAATCTTCACCGCACCGGCCACATCAAGTTTGGCCGCAGCGGTGTGGCTGCCGATACTCACATTGCCGTTGTTGGCGAAGCGTGCGAGAGCGGATCCATAGGAATTGCTGATGATGGCATCAGGTGTGGTGATGCCGCTGGCGGCACCGAAATATACCATGCCGCCGCCCGCATTATAGCTCACGCCCAAGCCATAGGGCTCATTTGCGGCTTGTAAAAAGGTTCGTCCGCCGGATACGTGCAGCCGTCCCCAAGGAACCGTTGTGCCAACCCCTACATTGCCGCTTGTATCGACAACGACATTTTTATTGCATTTGATGGATGTGGCACCATCCCAAGTCAACAGCTTGTTTCCTTCGGATTCACCAAGGATGTTTAAGGATTTACAGGGATCCGTGGCTGTTCCGCTTTGCACTGGCGGCAGCATTTGAATGCCGGTTGAGGCGGCCATAAGGGGAGAAGAAAGCAGAGCGATGGTGGCCGCAAGCGAGAATATTTGGATCGTTCGATGCATGGTTTCCCCCGATGATTGGTTTTTTTGTTAAAGGGAAGCCATCGCTTTTGCAAACGGTGGCTTTTCTCGATCCATATCTTGTTTACCAGCAATCGACGACGGCTCTTCCGTTATGAATGAATTCTGTGACTTTTCCCGATTGGAACCCCATGCCTTTCGCTATACAGAAACGAGCGCCGCAGGTGTTGACCCAGCGAAGCAGCATCTCACTGTATAAGATATCAGTATAGCCATTGCCCCAAGGATCTGGGGCGGGGACCGCACCGTCTACGCATCCGT
The DNA here is from genome assembly GCA_003486725.1 of Rhodospirillaceae bacterium. GTDB lineage: Bacteria > Pseudomonadota > Alphaproteobacteria > UBA9219 > UBA9219 > UBA8914. Next base: position 4,544 of record DNGD01000208.1, on the reverse strand, counting down.
TGCTAATGGTAATTGTTGGGATGTCAGCAAAACGTGTGACTCCTAGAGCGACCCACGTGGTGCCGTTGCATCCCTGAAAGCGCCCGCTTCTGAAGCGGACCGTGCCCGCCTTGGATGCCGTACAATTGACGTTGTCATCGGCGACCTTAACACCACCATTGACATCAAGCTTTGATGCGGGGACATCAATGCCAATGCCGACGTTGCCGCTATTGGTAAAGCGGGCAATCGGCGCGCCGGCGTTATTACTAATCACAGCATCGGGAGACAGCACGTTACTGGCCGCGCCAAAATAGACCAGACCACTGGTTTGGCTGAATCCGACCCCTAAAGCGTAAGGCTCCGCGTTTGCTTGTAAAAAAGTTCGACCGCCACTGACGTGTAGTTTCGCGTTAGGGAGAGTATTCCCAATCGCTACATTTCCGTTCTGGTCTATGGTAATTGCTTGTACCCATTTTTGAGCGGCATCCGCATCATAACGCCACAGCAGCATGCCGTTTGCAAGCGCCGGATCTGCCTGTCCTCTTACAGAAAGATTCCAAAGATCTCCGGTATCTAAATTTCTTCCCATATGAAAAGTTAATACAGTTTGGATGCCGGAAGACCACTCAGGTTTACCCGCAAATGTAACCCCAGCAGAGTTCGTCTTGTTCATGATGGCGATACCGGCGGGGCTAATCGACACGTTATTATGACACTTGATCGAATCGTGGCCATCCCATGTAAGGATCTTGCTGCCTTCGTTTTTAGCGGGATCTGCATCAAAGGTGCAGGGTTTGCTGGCATCATCGCTTTGCATAGGCGGTAGCATCTGAATGCCGGTTGAGGCCGCCAAAGCGGAGCCTGAGATCAAGACCAGTGAGAGGCAGGAAAGCATGCCTGCGAAAAAGGGGCTTTTCATTATGAGTCTCCCTGTGTGGATAAATCACACATATTATAAGGTCACTGCTATTAAAGAAGGATGAATTAACAAAAGGTAATAACCCACCTTGACAGGCTCATCTGTAGAGGCGCGCAAAAGGAAAATGCCTGTTTTTTAACGGGTTAAGGAAGCCCTTAGAACGGCATCAGGATGTCGAGCACTTGGCTGCCATAGCGTGGTTGCTGCACATCTTGAATCTGGCCGCGACCGCCATACGAGATCCGCGCCTCGGCGACCTGATCATAGTTCACCGTGTTTTCGGCGCTGATATCTTCGGGGCGGATGACCCCTGTGACGAGCAACTCGCGCATGTCGAAATTGACCGTCATTTGCTGCCGCCCCGCCATCACCAGATTCCCGTTGGGCAAGACTTGCGTGATCGTGGCCGCCACGCGCAGATTGATTTTCTCGGAGCGGTCAACCGTTCCCTTGCCCGCGTTCGCCAGATTGCTGCCCGTCGCGAGCAAATCCGCGCCCCTCACGCCTTCGGGCAAGACTTTGGTGAGCTGCGATTCAATGCCCAGCAAGTTGGTGACGTTCGCGTCTTCCTTGTTGGTGCGCGAGCGTTTGGTTTCGTTCGAGATTTCGGCTTTCTCGTCGATGCTGATGATCACGGTCAAAATATCACCGACGCGGCTGGCGCGTTGATCACGGAAGAAGGCCCGTGATCCCGTGCGCCAGAGCGAATTGGGTTGACGTTCACCCATTTCGGGGTTGGGCATCGGCATTTTAACAGGTACCGCGCTGGGGATGCCCGATGGATCTTGCACGGCGGCCATCGGCGGCGCTTTGCCAACTTCGCGCGCGCGGGTCAGGGCGTTGCAGCCGCTAAGCGTCAGACAAAGAAGACCGAAGATCAAAGAGCGGAGAAAAGCCGCACGCATCATTTTTTATTCCTTTTGCGAATCAATGGCCGCGATCTTTTGTAGCGCAGGAACGCGTACGATGCCATCGGCTTCGATAACGCCTTCGATCACGCGGTTACTTTGGGTGTTGGTGACGCGGATCACGTCGCCCTTCGCGCCGTCTTGCAGGGCGCGGCCTTGGGTGGTGATTTGCATCAGCGGCGTTTCAACGCGCAGCGTGACCAATGCTCCGCGTGTCACAAGGCGCGGCGGGGCCACATCGCGGGTGCGCACAAACTGGCCTTCCGCATGGTCGTGGCGAAGTTCTTGTCCGATGATGGCGGACTCTGCTGTCAGCACATCAATGCCGATTTGCTCTTGTCCGACAGAAACCAGCATCAGATCGCGCGCGCCGACAACCGTGCCGGCGGTAAGGTGTTTGGCCAGAACGGGAACCATCCTCTTGACGATCAGGCGGCCCGACAAAGGCTTGGTGATCGGTGTGGCGCCCGTTTGTCCCATTTGAACGACGAGCTCACCGCGAAAGCGGTTGTTCTGCTGGTCATAGGTAAAATTGACGAGCGAGAAATCGGGTGCCACTTCGGCGGGGAGCAGGATGTTCAGATTTTTGTTGTCCCAAAGCACCTCGGTCGTACCGGACGGCAGCGCGTTTTTCTCTGCGACCTTGTCCAGTACGGCTTGCTCGATGCGATCCAGCGGTAAAGCCGTCGCGGCGCGGGTCAGAACCGATTTATCCACCATGCTTTGCGGCTGCCAGTTTAGTCCATGCTGACGCGCCAACTGCGCCAGAACGCGCGTGTCATAGGTCACGCTTTTACCGGGAGCCGGCGCGACGGCGATGTCGATATCCTTGCCGGCGGGCAAAGCATCGAACACGTCGCTGAGGCGAATGGTCGAGCGCTCGATCTGGCTTGTAGGGCGCAGGGTCAGCGTTTCTTCTGCGACAGAAGGGCTGGCACAAAAGACAAAGCCTGACAAAATCAATCCCAACAGCGTTGTGAGTTTCATAACAATTACCTCATCTGGCTGACGGTGGTGAGCATTTCGTCGGCGGTCTTGATCACGCGCGAATTCATTTCATAGGCGCGCTGCGCGGTGATCAGACCGGTGATTTCAGACACAACGTTGACGTTGGAGCTTTCGACCGAACCTTGGATCAAGCTGCCAAAGCCAGCGGATTGCGGATTGCCGACGGTGGGAGAGCCGGAGGCAGCGGTTTCTTTCAGCAAATTGTCGCCGATGGCTTCTAGACCCGTTTGATTGACAAACGCGGCCAATTGAAGCTGGCCGAGGCTTTGCTCACCGGTTTGTCCGTCAACGGTTGCCGAGACTTGCCCCGAGGCGTTGATGGTCACGGACAGCGCGTTGGCGGGCACCGTGATCGCGGGCAGAACGGGGAACCCGTCGGGCGTGACCAGCTGGCCGTTTTCGTTCAGCTGCAGCGAACCGGCGCGGGAATAGGCTGTCGTGCCGTCGGGAACCTGAACCTGCAGGAAGCCACGCCCGTTGATGGCGATGTCGAATTGGTTGTTGGTAACGGTCAGGTTGCCTTGCTCGCTGATGCGGTACGTCGCGACAGGCTTGACACCCAAGCCCACTTGAAGACCGGAAGGCAACAAGGTTCCTGTATCGGAGGAGGGAGAGCCGACGCGGCGCAGGTTTTCGTACAGCATATCCTGAAACTCCGCACGCGAGCGCTTGAAGCCCGTCGTCGAAATGTTGGCAATGTTATTGGATATGACTTCAACGTTCAGCTGCTGTGCTTGCATGCCCGTCGCGCCGATACTTAATGCTCTCATTGGTCTTTCTCCCTGGTCGTCGTCATCTTATAAAAATATTTCGTGTGTCTTACGCCGTTGCCCGGCCTAACCGTTGAATGGCTTTGGATTGCCGTTCATTTTCCAGCTCCAGCAAATGCGTTGTCTGTTGGTACGCGCGGGAAACTTCGATCATGCGCGTCATTTCTGCGACAGCCTGAACGTTTGATTGTTCGATCGAGCCTTGCACGACGCGACTGTCCGTCGCCGGTTCCGGCGCTTCGGTGGTGCTGTACAGATTGCCGCCGACAAGCGCCATCGCTTGTTCGTTTTGGAACTTGACGATGGCCAATTTGCCGACTTGCGTGACGCTCGTGCTCGATCCCGATTGCGCGGTGATGGTGCCGTCGGGGCCGATCAAAATTTCGCGCGCATCGAGCGGCAGGGTGATCGCTTGATCGCCATCACCTAAAACCTTATCGCCTGCCGCGGTGACAAGATCGCCGTCGTTGTTCATCTGGAACGCGCCTGCGCGGGTATAGCGAATCCCCTCATTCGTCTGGACGGGGATATATCCTTCTCCCTGCACGGAGACATCCAAGGGATTGCCCGTCACGATGCTGGAGCCTTGCGCCGCATCGCGGTAGGTGCCGTTCTCGATGGCGAATTGGAAAGTCTGGGTCGGGGCGGGGCGAATCAGGTAGGTTTCAAACGCCACATTTTCGCGTTTATAGCCCGTGGTGTTCACGTTCGCGACGTTGTTCGCCGTAATATCCATCGCCCGCGCAAGCGAGTCTTGGTACGAAGTGAGGATTAGGCCGGCACCTTGCATAGCGAGTTCAATCCATTTTCCAAAGAGGAAGCTCAGGGCTTCGCTCTCTCCTTGCAGACTCCGTGCCAAATAAAAGTTGTTGTTTTTCAAAAGGCTGTATGAGGTGTTGGGGGCAAGGGCAGGAAAAATACGTTTCGGTCGGATGCCAAGCGGGGCAGAAAATGCCC
>DNGD01000156.1 GCA_003486725.1 Rhodospirillaceae bacterium | reverse complement strand
CCGCATGACATCAAGGGACAGGGCATCTATGCCTATGTCACGTTGCACGCCGATGCGGTACCGACGGAAGAGCTGCGCAAGACGATGGCGCAATGGGTCCGCAAGGAAATCAGCGCCATCGCGACGCCGGATGTCATCCAGTTCGCACCGGGTCTGCCCAAGACGCGTTCGGGCAAGATCATGCGTCGCATCCNNTCGCCGCGCACGAGATCGAGAACCTTGGCGACACCTCGACGCTTGCTGATCCAACGGTGGTTGATGAGTTGGTAAGAAACCGCGCGAGATAGAGCACATCGCTTAAAGATCAGGGGGTCAGGGAAGAAATTTTCTGGCCCCTTTTTTTATCCCCTTGATTTTGCACGCATCAAATTGATCGCCGGCAGCGCTGTGGTGATAAGAAACAAACTGCCCAAAACAAGATAGCCTATTTGCACGCTGCTGGCATCGACAAGATATCCCATCGCGACAGAGAAGAAGACAAAGAAAAGCCGGTTACCCATGTTCGCCAGCGACTGCACCGTTGCGCGGATGGATGAGGGGGTGTTTGTGTGAGAAGGATCGCTCGCAAAAGCGGGACAGATATGCCCCACAGAAGGGAATTGAGAAAAACAAATGGCAACGCCCCCATGCCGTTTATGCCTCCGATTGCCAGCATACAAACGCCCATCCCAAGCGGCAGGGCAAGGGCAACGCGTTCTCCGCCTTTACGGTCGATGATTGGAAGCAGTTTGCCTCCAACCGCGTTTGATGCGGCTTGGGCGGCCGCGATAAAGCCAAAATAGGCGATATCGACGCCGATGCGACTGTAGAGAAGAAAGTTAAGCCAATAGCCGACGATGCCGAGCGCATTAAGGAACGCGGTATAAAGAACGGCGTTGCGAACAATCCCATGTTCGGCACTAAAGCGCAAAGCGCGCCCCATGTCTTGTATGTGCGCCTTGGCGTTTTTTGAATGTCTGGATTCGCGTTTTNNAGCGGCGTGAGGATCAGAAATGTGAAGACGCTCACAACAAAGGGAAGGCGCAGGGAAATCACACTGATGAGCCCGCCCATAATGTTGGCAATCGCCGCGCCGATGCTGTTGAGAAAAATGGCATGCCCTTCGATTTTCTTATAATCGCCCTCGCGCTTCATCTCCAAGAGCGTGTCGTAAAGAAAGGAGGAGTCCGTGCCAGAGCGAAAACTAATGCCAAGACCCAGCACCGCTTCTGCAGCAACAAAGCCCCAAAAACTGTGGGACAGGGTATAGATGATAACGCCGATGGGAATTAATGCCGAGCCGATAATAAAGCAGGTTTTACGGCCAATGACGTCTGAGAGATACCCGGTTGGAATTTCCGATGCCGCGACAACGGCGGCAAACACCGCTTCGGTGATAAAAATTTGCGAGGCGCTCAGACCGTTGGCTTCAAGGAAAGGAACGAGGATGCCGACATAAACCCAGAAATTCGCGAAAAACCGGTCAAGTTGAAGCTTCCAAATATTGCCCGCGATGCCCATAACAAACGTCTTCCCACAAAACCATGATTGAAAGAGCAATATAGCACTGCCCACCCGTCCGACAAGCTGGCTTTAGTTTCATGATTTTCAGATGTCGTGATTTTATCGGCTGCGCATGGTGGTGCAGGAGTCCAAGACTTATACCGTCTGGCTGAGCGTGTCTATGATGCTGGTTTCTTCGCCCTGAGACATGGTTGTCAGGTAGGAGGCGAGCACATTTTGCATGCTGTAGGCCGTTCCAATGCGTCCCGTCGCAAGCGCATCATCCCATGATTGCGTGGCCGCGATCGTTTTATAAAGCGCGGTATAGGACGTGCCGGAGAAAACCTTAAGATCATAGAGCTGCTCTTTTTTCTCTTCCCCCGGCATATAGCTGATCTTGATCAGGAATTGTCCGGGATCCACGGCCACACCGTCCGGTCCGGTCAGGGTTTTATAGGCTTCCTTCTGCGCTGCTGTGCCTTGTGAGTCAGCATAGAGCTTGGTGCCGGAGGAATCGTACAGCTGAACGCGCGTGTCGCTGGTGGCTGTTTTATTATTATAGGTCAGCTTCAGATTATCGCCCTTTTGAAGCATCAAAGAATAATACTGCACCGAGCACACATCGGTTAGGCGACTCGTGACGGAAAGCGCCGATTTGTCCGCAAAGATCCAGCCGATATTGACGGCCTCCGCCTTCGTTTCATTCGCAACGTGCGAGGCCTTCGTTTCATACGCTTTCGCGTCGATCAGTGAATAGGTCATCGTGTTGTCGACCAACACCGCTTGTCTCGTAGAAGTCTGTGTCTTGGCCGTTGTCTGATAGCTCGTGGAAAACCGCGTTCCAGAATACATGGCGACAGAGTATTTCTGGGGCACCGCACGAAAAGCCGCCGCATCGAAAGTCACTTTGATGTAATAGTCGCCGGCCTTTTGATCCAGCCCGTCCCAAGACGCCGCGTTTTTATAGGCATCGCGAAGCGTCTGCGTCGCGGTTTCCGAGCTATCGGCGACAACCTTCCCAGAGCTATTCAAAATCTGCAAACGAATATTGGAGCTGGCGGTGTTATTGACGAACGCCAGCTTCAGATTATCGCCATCCAGCGTGTATTTGTAGAAATGCGTGGAATTCTCGCGCGACAGTTGCCCTTTGATATCCAGCTGCGTTTGATTGGTCGCGAGCGTTCCAAGAATGTTGGCGTCCTCAAGCGTCGAATTCATGGCAATGCTAACGTCCCGCTGATAAATCAGCGAGCTGTTGGTTGCCATCGCATTGAGCGACGGTGAATTGAACGTTGAGGCGTTGTAAGCCATCCGATGGGATCCCGAGCGATTCTTTTCTTCCGCTCCTTTATACACGAATTCGGTTAAAAAAACACCCCAATTCCGGAAAAAGCGCATTAAAAATCAATTGCATAGTAGGCAATTTTTGCCCAGTGGGGCGTGGCAAAAAAACAAGTATTCTTTTGAAACAGCAGGATAAAGAAAAGCCTGCGCCGCGTTCAATTTACGGATTCAACGCGTCAAAGAGCCGCTGATGGCGCGGATTGCCCCGTTGATAGAACTCGCGGCCAAGCAACACGAGAGGCGAAAAACTCTCATCAAACACGTAACGCTTTTCGAACTCTTCTATTTTTCCTGCCGGATTTTTCTTTCTGAAAACCTCGTACTGGGCGCTTAGAAACTTTCCCTGATCCTCAACGCTCAGCTTCTTAGGGGAGCCATTACGCCCACTCTCCTTATGCTCATCAGAGACCGGCCTGTCCCACACGGATCCGGTTAGATAACCTCCCAGCGTGAGATCAAGGACGGGATTCTCGCCAACCTCCAAGCCGTCACCCTCGGCAACAGGAACGTAAATGTACACATCCGGTTTTGCGGAAACGGAGAGTCTAAAAAAGAAAAGATCTTCGTCGGTGCTAAACGACACTTCCTCAACCTCGATCTTGAGCGGGGGCACCCATTCTTTTTCGGAAGACGGCGTCGGTGATGATTTTTTGGCTGGCGCGGTGGACTCTTCGGCGCGCGCGCCCGCTTGTTGTTTGACCGGCTTTTTGGGAGGAACAACTTTAAGCTTACCTGCACGCGCTGTTTTCATAATAATACAAACCCCACCCTTATTGTATTTTCCCAGCAATAAAACTGCCTTTATCCGCCTTTATGTTACGTGTCTTGGTTATTAAGAACAACCCGCTTCACGCCGCGGACATTAAGAATCCTTCTTAAAAACCCGTTCGTTAACCATAACATGATTTATGAAAGCATTTAGGTTTTTGGTAAACTGCCGCATCGATCACTTTCACCGAACGAATTGACAGCACCCTATTTCACAAACGAATTGGCAGGACATTATGACGTCATCACAAAACAAAAACAGAGCCGAAAAATATATCGAGTTTGAAGTTCAGCTGGCTGGCGGCATGAACCTTGGGAAGATGGAGCATGCCAAACATGCCTTTTTGGAACTTCTTGCCAAGACCATGAATACGACGGTTGGCAGTGGTGAGAACGAGATTAATCCAACAGCAAGCCTGCACTTCAAAGCAGCCGTAAACGATTCTCAAGACAAAAAACTTAAAGCTGAATTGGACGCTTTGTTTGACAAAGGGCCCCACTACGATAAGACCCCTTATGTCGAAACAACCATTAGCCCAAAAGGCATGGCGTTGTCGTGTCTTTACAACGATGGAATCCGTGATGTTCACGTTGAGGCCAGTCTTCGCGCCCGCGGCGACAAAGGGATCTTTTTAAGTGTCCGCTACAACCAAGCGGGTGCCGGTCTTCCGGCAAATGCCGCTTTGATGGCGCCATCTTTTATTGCAAAACTGTTTGACGCGAACCCCGATCAATTTTCTTTTGAAGACGGGGGGCTTCGACTGACACAAAAAACGCTGACAATTAAATCGAAGGCCACCATCAACGCCGTTCTGTCCTCCATCAAAAATCAGGGACGCCGCCTTCCCATCATCATCGTATCGGAGAGACCCGTTGATGACCGCCCGGATGGCGAGTATCCAATTGTGCCTGAAAACCTGGCAACGAAGCTCGCGGGTCTTGCCCATGTCGTCAAGCTTCCAGCCGGATGGGTTTCTCCATTTTGCGAACAGGCTGGAGAAGAGCTCGAAGTTTTTGGTGGCGGCATTCGTCTTTATCGTCCCTATGAGTCCTATGTACTCAACGGCAAGCTCCCTGCACCGTTCCTTGCAAAAAGCGATTTTGTCGATGGGAAAAAAGCAAGCCTCGATCGCATGTGCCTTTACGTGACGCTTGAAAATCGACAGAACGGTGCCGCCGTCTTTCCTGCCGAGACCTATAAAGCTGCTTCAGAGAGCATTCAAAACGAAGCCATCGCCGCCATGTGCGACAACAAGGTGATTCAGTCGCTGATGGAAAAAATCCAAGGACTTGAAAAGACAGTCCATGAATTGACAGAAGAAAACGAAACATACGTTCAAATTGCGCAGCAAGAAGCCCTTGAAAAAGACGCGCAAATTGCCGAGCTTTCAAAGATGGTTGATGATCTTACCATCCGCCTTGGCGCTCAATCGAACGGCGTCGTCAAGAACCATGAATCTGCTTTCCAAAAAGCGGCGAGAGAAACCTTGCCGTCACGTCCCTACGAGGCCAAACAATTGGATTCTTGGCTCGACAAACATTATGCTGATGAAATCCATTCTGATGTAAAGGTCGCAAAAATTGTTAATGGCGACGTCAAGCATTTTTGCAGCTCAATTGATTATGTAGCCAACACATTATATCAAAAGAACTTTGGTGGGGAGCAAACAGCAAAAAGCGTAAGCGAAAAAATCAACAGCAACAACTTCTCTGTATCCACGCAAGATGACGGCACCTTGCTTATTACAAACGCGGGCAGAGCCAATCCCGAGTACAAATACCGTCTTGTCGTTCGACCGGACATCATAAAAAAGCGCTTTATCTTGGTGAACGTTGTACCAGAAGTATAATAAGCTATCCTTTGGGTATACCCTCCTTGGCGGGTTAATATGGTTATGATAGGGTGCGGCGGTTTGATATCGCCCACCCTTTCTTTTTTGCTCGCATCCTTTCGCTCCTAACTCTCTTGCAAGGTCAGTTTCCGATGATCAACAAAACACTGCTAAAAACCATCAGCTATGCTGCGATGCATATGACGAATGCCATCGTCATCGCCTATCTGCTGAGTGGAAGCTGGAAGGTGGCCCTCGCCATCGGCCTTGTCGAGCCCTGCGTCCAGACGGTCGGCTACTACTTTCATGAACGCGCATGGCACCGCTGGGAATCGCGCCACCACAAAAAAGATCACCATAACAGCGTGATCGACAGCGTCTCTCCCGCCGGTGCCTCGATCGAAAAGGTTTTGCGGCATAAATCTTAAAAATCGGGCTTTTCAGCCATCTTTTCCCCAAGGTCGGGCTTGACTTTGGCGCCCCAAGGCCGTAGTTAACCCCTTCCCGAACCACTTGGTTTGGGAGATGGTGCGCCCAGATGGCGGAATTGGTA
>DNGD01000082.1 GCA_003486725.1 Rhodospirillaceae bacterium | reverse complement strand
AGCTGGAACCAGTCGCGGCAGGTAACGCGGTCTCCCGTGTAATTGTGGAAATATTCATGCCCCACGACGCGCTCGAAAAACTCGATATCGCCATCCGTCGCGGTTTCCGCGCGACCCAAAACGCACGCATCGTTAAAGATGTTAAGCCCCTTATTTTCCATCGCCCCCATATTAAAGAAGCTGACGGCCACGATCATGAACCGGTCCAGATCATATTCAAGGCCATAGGTCTTTTCATCCCACGCCATGGATTTCTTGATCGCGTCCATCGCAAAGCCGGTTTCCTTTTTCTTGCCGGGCTCCACATAAATCTCGATCAGCACCTTGCGCTTGGACTTGGTCACGAAGTGGCTTTGCACCACATCCATCTTGCCCGCAACCAGTGCGAACAGATAGCAAGGCTTGGCAAACGGATCTTCCCAGATGGCATAATGACGACCCTTGCCCTCGCGGCCCTTCTTGATCAGATTGCCGTTCGAGAGAAGCTTGGGGTACTTCGCCTTATCCGCATGGATGGTGACTCGGAACTTGGCCAGCACATCGGGACGATCAGGATAATAGGTGATGCGGCGGAAGCCNNCCCTCGGCCTCGCACTGCGTGCAGAGCATGGGGCCTGCGGCATAAAGACCCGACAACGCCGTGTTCTTGGCGGGTTCGTTCGTGCTAACAATCTCCACCACCGCTTCATCAGGAATACCTTCCAGCGTCAGTGTATGTTCATCCAACCTGTAATTCTGCTTGGTCAGCTCAATGCCGTTCACGGCGACGCGCAGCAGTTTTTGATTCTCGCCGTTCAAAACCAGTGCGGCTTTCTTGTCCTTGGACGCCGGATTGCGATGCGCGGAAAACCGCGTGGAAACGCGCGTGGCCTTATCGCCGATGTCAAAATCCATCTCCATCGTGGAGATCAAGAACGCGGGCACCGTGTAATCAACAAGGCGGGTTTCTTTGGCTTTTACAGCAACAGCTTTTTTCATTCACNNCTTCTATCCTTCTAAGAACTTTGCAATCAAGTTTGTCTGTTCATCACTCATCAAGGCGGGCGCATGGCCGGCACCTTCAATCTCGACCAGCTGGGCGCGAGGCCCCCGCTGTGTCATCTCTTGCGCGATCTCGCGCGGCAAAACATCCGAATGCGCACCCCGTATCAACAAGGTCGGGCAGGTGATTTTGTCGTACACATCCCACAAATCAACCGCTTCGTTTTCACCTTTGAAGGCATCCGCTATCCGTGGATCATAAGCAAGGACAAAACGGCCATCCGGCGTTTTCCGCACGCCATTCGCGGCCATATCCGTCCAGTCTTTATCCGTCGGAACAGCAAAAGACGCATAAATCTTGCGCATATGCGCCTCGACCGCCTCTAACGTATCAAAAACCGGCTGCTCGCCGACATAAGTGCCGATGCGATCCAATGACTCCTTGGGGATCACGGGGCCCACATCGTTAAGCACCAGACGGTGAATGGGCGTGCCGACTTTTGCCGCGAGCATCATACCCAGCAACCCACCCATGGAAGTCCCCACCCAATCAACTTGCAGCGAGCAAGGACGCGTCATAAGCACCGTCGTATCGGCAATATATTGCGTAAAATTATAATCGGCAGGATCGGGAAGATCATCACTAAGGCCACGCCCCGCCATATCGGGGCAATAAACGGGGCGGGTCGCGGAAAGCCGTTCGGCCAGACGGTCAAAATCGCGCCCGTTGCGCGTCAGGCCATGCACGCACATCGTCGGCACATCGGTGCATTTATCATCGCCCCACAAATGGACGGCCAGCTTATGAAAGCCGTGGGGGTTAAGACCCAAGATATATTCTGTTCTCATGGCTCACATCATATCCAAAGCAAAACGCGCGTCTTCCGACATCAACGAAGGATCCCATGCGGGCTCCCACACCAGCTTTACGTCAATCTTGTTAAGATCGGGTAAGTGGTCCCTTAACGCATCGTAAACCATGCCGGGGATCATATCGGCCAGCGGACAGTTCGCGGTCGTCAGCGTCATCTCGACCAGCAAATCCGTTTTGCCCTCGCCAGCCCCCACTTCAACATCCGTGAACTCGATTTTATAGACAAGGCCGAGATCATAGATGTTCACGGGCAATTCGGGATCATACACCTTGCGCAGCGCTTCAATGGCGCTTTCGGTAAGATCAGCAAGTTTTTCCTTTACTTTCATCGCCCCAGTTCCCCTTCTATCTTCTTGGAAAATCACAACAAAAACAAGTGGTGACAGACATTGTTTGCATATTCTATAAAACGTGTAGTTCAAAAGCGCGTATTTATAGCACGTTTTTATAACAGTATGAGGATCACCATGAATAATTTTGCCTATATCAATCCCTCCTTTTCACGCCAGTTGCGCTCGACATTAACGGACTGGAATCGATCCAAAAAAGAAGTGGCACAACAACAAAACAGCCAACAAAAAACTAACGGCTTTGTTTCCTTCTTGACGCGTTTGTTTGCGCTCCCCACAACGCTTCTTTCCTGTTTCCAAAAATCTGGCCCCAAGCGTAACGCTGCTCAAAACAAACGTCTTGCCACTTACCCTGTGCGCCGAGACACGCGGGCTCTTACCAACACGATCAGGTCGCGGGCTTTTGCCGATACGATCGGGTTTGGTGGACCCCAAACAGCGGTCTGCAGGATTTAACCCTCACTCCGTTCCTACTTTTTTGGCTGCCGCCGGATCAAGCGCGGATTCAAGCGTGCGCCATGCGAGCATGGCGCATTTCACACGCACGGGATAATGCCGCACGCCCGCCAAAGCCTGCAGCCGCGCGACATCGTCTTCATCCAGCGCCGCCTTGTCGGCCTCCTCGATCGCGTTGCCCTTGCACAAGGCTTCGAAATACGCCCAGAGCGCTTTCGCTTCCGCCGCCGTCTTGCCCTTCAGCATTTCCGTCATCATGGAAGCCGAGGCGACCGAGATCGCGCAGCCCTCGCCCTGAAACGCGGCGTCCGCGATGCGGCCCTCTTCACCGACCGTCAAAAACAAAACAAGCTTGTCGCCGCACAGCGGGTTGTGCCCCACCGCTTCGCAATGCGCGTGCTCAATCGCATGGAAATTGCGCGGACGTTTACCATGATCCAAAATCAGATCCTGATACAAATCGCGCAGATCATCATCGTCGTCTGTCATTTGAAGAGCTCCTGCACTTTTTTGATGCCTGCGACCAGCGCGTCAATGTCTTCGCGCGTATTATAAAGAGCGAGTGACGCGCGCACCGTCGCGGCGAGCCCCAGCGCATCCATAACCGGTTGCGCGCAATGATGCCCCGCGCGGATCGCGATGCCTTGATTATCCAGAACAGTGCCGACATCGTGCGGATGAACGCCTTTAATCACGAACGACAGGATGCCTGCTTTGTGCGGCGCGGTACCGACAAGACTCACGCCCTCCAGCGCCGACAGCTTTTCGGTGCCATAGGCGAGCAGATCAGCCTCATGCGCCGCAATCTTGTCCATACCGATGCTCTCCACATAATCGAGAGCGGCATGCAGCCCCACCACTTCGGCAATGGGCGGCGTGCCCGCTTCAAAGCGCATGGGCGGTTCCTGAAACGTCGTTTTCTCAAACGTCACCGTCTCGATCATATCGCCGCCGCCTTGATAGGGCGGCATAGACTTGAGGATCGCGCGTTTGCCGTACAGCACGCCGATGCCCGTGGGGCCATAGATTTTATGCCCCGAAAACACATAGAAATCGGCGTCCAGCTTTTGCACATCGACCGCCATATGGCTCACGGCCTGTGAGCCATCGAGCAGTACGGGGATGCCGCGCTGATGCGCCGCTGCGATGATGCCTTCCACCGGCAAGATGGTGCCCAGCGCGTTCGAGACATGCGC
>DNGD01000021.1 GCA_003486725.1 Rhodospirillaceae bacterium | reverse complement strand
CGGCGGCGCGTGCGATTGTTCGCGTGGCTTACATTGTTACCAAACTGCGGCTTTTTGCCGGTTACATTACATACACGTGCCATTTTTTCCTCGGCGGGAACGTCCCGCAATCTTCAAAAGTTAATCCGAAACAAAACAACACTGCAGCCAGCCAAGAACCGGCGCATACATCGCTTCGAGCCGCGATTTATAGGGGGCACGCCCCCTCGAGTCAAGGTTCCTGTTGTTTTTTCTTACAAAGAGTTAACGGGGTCTAACCCAGCGAGAAATCAACCCGTTACGTGTTTATCTTCGCGAAACTATTGTTCAGATTGAATTAACCATGATAATTGGGGCAATAATCCCGCCATACATTTCCATAATCTTTATATAGAGACACTTTAAATGCCCTCATTATCAAAAGAGAAAAAAGAAGAAATGGAGCAACTCAGAAGAGAGTTCAAAAACGCCATTAAGATTATGAGATTTTTTGAGGACGCCCCCGATGGTCGGTTCTTTTTTGTAAAGGGGCCACTGCCTCCGGATGCCAAGGGCTTTATCACAAGGCCTTTTCCTAAAATAGACCTCATAAAACCCCAAACACCGCGCTAACCCCGCGGCGTTTTTTTATGGCTGTCTTTTCCCCGTCATAAAGTAATTGATCGCCGTTTTTCCTTTGTTGAGGATAAAGCGGCGCGTCCATGGGTCGAGACTATACCCCGTCAAATCAACAGGCTCTATCCCCTGCCCGTCCCACAGAGCCGCCATCTCGGAGGGCTTGATAAACTTGTCCCAATCATGCGTGCCAGCGGGAACCCAGCCCAGCACATATTCGGCGGCCATCACGCCCAGCAGATAACTGCGCTTCGTGCGGTTCATCGTGGCGATGATGAGCAGACCATCGGGCTTCAACAGCGCGGCCAGAGACGCCATAAACGCCTTCACATTCTGGACATGCTCCACGATTTCCAGCGCGAGAATCACGTCATACTGCGCGCCCGTCTTCACCAAACCTTCGGCGGTGCCTTCGCGGTAATCGATCGTCAAACCCGATACAACCGCATGCGCAGATGCCACCGCAATCGCTTGCGCTGAGGCATCAATGCCCGTGACGTTGTATCCCTTCGCCGCCATCGCCTCGGCCATCAACCCGCCACCGCAGCCGACGTCGAGGATTGTTTGTTGCGAAAGAAAACGGGATCCCCGCTTTCGCGGGGATGACGGAATGGGTAAATGTTGGGATATTTGTTCTTCGACATAGGCAAGTCGAAGCGGCATCAGTTGGTGCAGCATGCGGAAATCGCCCTCAGGTTTCCACCATTCCTCCGCACGAGTGGAGAACTGCGCAACCTCGTCCGGTGCAACACTTGAGGAAAAAGATGCTGTCATAAGCCTCCGAAACTAAAAAAGGATGTTGGCGAAGCTGCATGTTGTGACATAGCATGGGGGCTTCGTGCACTGCAAACAAGTTGGATTTTCGCATGGCCCTCCTCGTCGTGAAATTTGGCGGCACCTCTGTCGGCAATATCGAACGCATCAAAAATGCCGCCAGTAAGGTGGCCGAGGAAGTACGCCGTGGGCATAAGGTCGCTGTCGTCGTTTCCGCCATGGCGGGCGTTACGGATCAATTGTTGGGCTATTGCCGTGGCGTGACGCCGCACCCCAACCCGCGCGAAACCGATGCCATCATCGCAACGGGCGAGCAAGTCTCTGCGGGCCTGATGGCCCTAGCGCTGGAGCAGCGCGGGCTGAACGCCCGTTCGTGGCAGGGCTGGCAAGTACCGCTCAAAACCGACACCGCGCACAACAAGGCGCGCATTCTCGACATTAATCCCGCCATGCTACGCGCCCGTCTGGAGCAAGGCGAAGTCGCCGTTTTAGCCGGATTCCAAGGCATGACGGAAGAAGGCAGCATCACAACGCTGGGGCGCGGCGGCTCGGATACTTCCGCCGTAGCACTGGCCGCCGCGATGGGGGCGGATCGCTGCGATATCTATACCGACGTCGATGGCGTCTATACCGCCGATCCGCGCATCGCGGCCAAAGCTAGCAAGCTGTCGAAAATCTCTTATGAAGAAATGCTGGAGCTCGCCTCTCTCGGCGCAAAGGTTTTGCAAACGCGGTCTGTCGAAATGGCCTTGCGCTTTCGCATGCCTGTGCAAGTTCTCTCTACTTTCGCCAACGAAGTCGGCAGCGATATGCCCGGCACCCTAGTCACCGATGAGGATGAAACCATGGAAAACAACCCTGTGACGGGCATCGCCCATTCCTTGGGCGACGCGAAAATCACGATCGCCGACGTCGTCGACAAACCCGGCATCGCGGCCACGATCTTTGGCACGCTGGCTAAAGCGGGCGTCAATGTCGGCATCATCGTTCAAACGGGATCAAAGGACGGCATCACAACCAACATGTCCTGCACCGTCGCGCGCAGCGATTTGGATCGCGCCGTCGAAGCGCTGAAGGCCGAGCAAGCCGCCATCGGCTTTACCGGAATCCTGACCGACAGCAGTGTCGTCAAGGTATCGCTTGTCGGGCTTGGCATGCGCTCGCGCCCCGGTATTGCCGCCACGATGTTCAAGACTCTCGCCGATAAGGGCATCAACATCCAGCTGATCGAAACGTCGGAGATCAACATCAGCGTCCTGATCGCCGAGGAATATCTGGAGCTGGCCTTGCGTTCTCTCCACACCGCTTTCGGTCTGGACAGCGAGTAATGCCCACCATTCTCATCACAGGCGCGAACCGAGGCATCGGGCTAGCGTTGACGCAAAGCTATCTCTCGCGGGGCGATGACGTAATCGCAACCTGCCGCGCTCCTGAAAAAGCAACCGCACTTCAAGCGCTCTCGAAACAACACAGCGGCCTGACCATCCTGCCGCTTGAGGTGACAGACCCAGACTCCATCGCGCACCTAGTCGCCACGCTCGGCAATCGCCCTATCGACATCTTGATCAACAATGCAGGGGTTTTGTCGGGCAGCACACATCCCTTCACTTCATTGGATATTGACCCCGCACAAACGCTTGGCACCATTGATGCCGAAGAGTGGGACACTATTCTTCGCATCAACACCATCGCGCCGATTATGGTTACACAGGCCTTACTGCCAAACCTGAAACAGGCCATGACGCGCAAAATCGCCATGATCTCCAGCGGCTCTGGCTCTATCACAAAAGCGATCGAGCACGACTATATGGCTTATGGTAGCAGCAAGGCCGCATTAAACTATGCCATGAAGAGTGTGTCTTTCGCTTTGCAAAAGGATGGTTTTGTTGTAGTAAGCCTTAACCCCGGTTGGGTGAAGACGGATATGGGAAGCTGCGATGCCGATCTGACCCCGCAGGAAAGCGCGGCGCGTCTTATGCGTGTTATCGATACACTGACACCCGAACAGACCGGTCAATTTATTAGACATACAGGTGAATTGATACCATGGTAACCATTTCCTCGCGCCTTAAGCCACTAATGCAACGTGGCTGCGATTTTCTAGGCACTAAGCTTGCCGTTATGGGCGGCGCAATGAGCTGGGTATCTGAGCGCAACCTTGTCGCTGCGATTTCAAACGCGGGCGGCTTTGGCGTTTTGGCCTGTGGCTCTATGACTCCCGATTTGCTGCGCACCGAGATTCAAGGCACGCGCGCGCTGACCCGCCTTCCCTTTGGCGTCAATCTGATCACCATGCATCCGATGCTCGATGCCCTCATCGATGTTTGTCTTGAAGAAAAAGTCGGCCATATCGTTTTGGCGGGCGGCGTGCCTTCGGCGCCTTCCATCAAGCGCATCAAGGATGGCGGCGCGAAGGTGATTTGCTTTGCGCCTGCGCTTTCGCTCGGCAAACGCATGGTCAAGAACGGCGCGGATGCGCTCGTGATCGAAGGCATGGAAGCGGGCGGGCATATCGGCCCCATCAGCACCACCGTGCTGGCGCAGGAAATCCTGCCTGAATTGCACGACAAGGTTCCTGTTTTCGTGGCTGGCGGCATTGGTCGCGGCGAAGCGATTGTGTCGTACTTGGAAATGGGCGCGGCGGGCGTTCAGCTCGGCACCCTGTTTGTTTGCGCATCCGAATGCATCGCGCATGAAAACTTTAAGAAGGCCTTTATCCGCGCCGCCGCGCGTGATGCCGTGCCAACAACACAGATTGATCCTCGTTTTCCGGTCATCCCCGTTCGCGCCATCGTGAACGAAGGCACCAAGCATTTCATGCAAAAGCAACGCGAAGTGATTGCCAAGTTTGACTCGAACGAGTTGACCAAAGAGCAAGCGCAGCTGGAGATCGAGCATTTCTGGGCTGGCGCTTTGCGCCGTGCGGTCATCGACGGCGACGTGGAAAATGGCTCCGTCATGGCTGGGCAAATCGTCGGCCTAATCAAGGATGAACAACCCACGGAAGTCATCCTGACCGAACTAGTGCGTCAAGCCGAACAAGCGCTGTTGCATCGGGAGTTGTAATCGTTACTTACGGGGTTGTCCCACCGCTCTATTCCTTGTAAAAGGCGCTTATCGCTTTTTAATTGAGGAATCCCCTATGCCTGAATCAGTCAAAATCACTCGCGCTTTAATTTCCGTTTCTGACAAATCCGGCCTTGTCGAGCTGGCCAAGGAACTCGCCGCTGGCGGTGTGGAAATCCTGTCCACTGGCGGCAGCGCGGAAAAGCTTCGCAGCGCGGGCGTTCCCGTCACGGAAGTGGGCGACTACACCGGCTTTCCCGAAATGATGGACGGGCGCGTCAAGACACTGCACCCCAAGATTCACGGCGGTTTGCTGCAGGTGCGCGATAATGACAAGCATATCGCCGAGGCCAAGAAGCACGGCATTCCGCCCATCGATCTGGTGATCGTGAACCTGTATCCCTTCCGCGAGACGGTTGCGCGCGGCGCGGATTTTGAAACCTGCATCGAGAATATCGACATCGGTGGCCCCGCGATGGTGCGCTCTGCCGCCAAGAACCATGCGTTTGTGACCATCCTCACCGACGCCGCGCAGTATCAAGAATTGCTGGCCGAGATGAAGGCCAACCGTGGAGGCACCACGCTGCCCTTCCGCAAGAAATGCGCGGCGGCGGCCTATGCCCACACCGC
>DNGD01000134.1 GCA_003486725.1 Rhodospirillaceae bacterium | reverse complement strand
GTTGAGGCTCCTGCGCCTGCGGCCCCCGTTTCCGCGCCAGTTGTGGCTCCTGTTGTCGAGGCACCAAAGGCCGCCGCGCCCGTAACGCCGTCTCCCGCCGCTGCTCCCCGCGCTGCCGAGCCCAGTTCTGCCATGCCCAGTGCTGCCGCGCCGAGTGCCGCTCCCCGTGCAGCTGCTCCGGCTGCGCCTGCCGCGCAGACCCCTCACGCTTTTTCGCTTCCTTCGCAAATGTTCGCGGGTGGCTTTGTTCGCGGTATGGATTTGCGCGAAGCAGGGCGGTTGCTTCGCCGCCGCATCCAGATCGTCGCGCGGATGATCGGTGTCGGCGCCGTCGTCGGTATTCTTCTGTCTTTCGTTCTGACGCCCCAGTATCGGGGAGAGGTTGTCCTGTTGCTGGATCAACGCCAATCCAAGCTTCTGGATATGGGTGGCGGTCTTTCGCCGCTTGGCAGCGAAAGCGCCATGCTCCGCAGCGAGATCGACATCATCACGTCGCGCTCGGTCGTTGATCGCGTGGTCAATAAATTGAACCTTCTGGAAGATCCCGAGTTTAACCAGAAAGTGGATAACTGGACAAAGTGGATCAACCCGCTGCGCTGGTTCGAGCGCAAGGTCGAGCGCAAGCCGGAAGAACTCCAGCAAGAAGAAAAAACAGCCACGGCCAGAGCCGTTCAAAAGAGATTGACCGTCTCGAACGATGGCCGCTCGATGAGTCTTTACGTCACGGTTGAATCGCGCGACCCGCACAAGGCGGCGTTGATCGCGAACACGGTGGCCGATGAATATCTAGTTGATCAGCTGGAAGCTAAATACGAAGTCGCTTCGCGTGCGAACAAATGGCTGAGCGAACGTCTGGCGACATTGCGTCAGGAAGTTCAAGGCAGTGAACGCGTTGTGGAAGACTTCCGCCAGAAGGCCAAGTTGATCCAGATCGACGGCGGCACGGTGGCCACGCGTCAGATGCAGGAAGTCAATATGCAGTTGATCGCAGCACGGGCACAAACGGCGCAAGCCGAAGCGCGGCTGCGCAGTGCTCAGGCGATGGTCAGCGCCGGCGGCAGCATCGAAGGCGCGGCGGACGTTTTGTCGGCACCGTTGATCCAGCGCCTGCGCGAGCAGGAAGCCGAAGTGCGCCGCAAGGAAGCGGAGATGGCCACGCGTTATGGCGAACGTCATCCGAACATGATCAACGCCCGCGCCGAGCGTCAGGATATCCAGCGCAAGATCGAGGAAGAGGTTCAAAAGATCCTGAAATCTCTGGCCAGCGAAGTGGGCATTGCCCGCGCCAAGGAACAGCAGCTTCAAGGAGAACTGACCCGTCTTGAAACGAAGGCGGGTGGCGAGTTGAAGGACACTGTGCAATTGCGCCAATTGCAGCGCGATGCCGATGCCAACCGCACACTTTATGAAAACTTCCTCGCGCGGTTCAAACAAACGTCCGAGCAACAGGAAATGCAGCTGCCCGATACGCGCGTGATCGCGCGGGCCGACGTGCCTGTCTCTCCCGCGTTTCCCAAGAAATGGTTGTTCCTGATCGCGGGCGCTTTGCTGGGTGGCGTTCTGGGCGTTGTCGTTTCCTATTTGATCGAGTTTTTTGATCGTGGGTTCCGCACCGCGCCGCAGCTGGAGGAAAGCACGGGTCTGCCCGTGATCGGACAAGTGCCGAGCCTTAAATCCATCTCGAACCGTCCGCCTGAAGATTACGTGGTGGACAAGCCGCTCTCGGCCTACAGCGAGGCGTTGCGCACAGTCCGCACCGCGATCCATTTCTCGAACGTCGATCAACCGCCGAAAACGGTGATGGTCACTAGCTCCGGCCCCGGCGAAGGCAAGACGACCTTCTGTTTGTCGATGGCGCGTTCCTTGGCCGCGGCGGGCAACAAAATTTTGCTGATCGATGCCGATTTGCGTCGCCCGCGTATTGCGCGGTTGCTACAAATCGCCGCGAACGGCAAGGATCTCTCCGCTTTGCTGGTGGGCTCCAGCACGCTGGACGCCGTGTTGCGTCATGACTCGCTGGTGTCGGGTCTCGACATCATTCCGGCCTTTGGCCGCGCACCGAACGCACAGGATTTGCTGGGATCGCAGCAGATGAAGCGCATTCTGGCCGAACTCGCACCGAAATATGATCTGGTGATCATTGACACGCCGCCCATTCTGGCTGTTTCGGATGCGGCGATGGTTGCGCGTGCGGTGGACACCAGTTTGTTCGTCGTGAAGTGGGCCGAAACGTCGCGCGATACGGTCGTGCAGGCGCTCAAGCAACTCAAGACGTTTGACTGCCGCGTCGCGGGGGCCGTGCTTAATCAGGTTAATCTGGCCGAAGTTGCACGCTATGGCGACGGCTACTATAGTCACCGTTATCATGAATACTACTCAGACTAAAACGCCTCGCACCAAGGGGAAGAAGACGGGCTTACCAAGCAAGCCCGCCGTGCGCGCGCCTGTGCCAGAGAAGAAGGAGCCAGAGAAAAAGGCACCTGAAAAAAAATTGCCAGAGAAAAGTTTGGCTGAGAAGAAAGTTGCCGAGAAAAAAACTATTGAGAAAAAAACGGTATCAGGCAAAACAGGCGGGCGTCCGCCCGCGCCGCCGGTCTCTCATGCCTTTGCCGCCGCGCAACCGATCCCCGCTTGGTGGATGGTGTGGGTGGGGCTTTTCCTCCTCGCGTTCGGTCTGCCTTTGACCGTGGCACGTTTCATGGAAATGCCGGTCGAGCCGATGCGGCTTGCGCTTCTTCAAGGCCAAAGCGTCAACGACGCGCAACTCGACAAGCTTGCCGCGACCAAGTTGCGGCTTGCGAACGTGCTGCGTACCAATGCGCTCTATGACGATCTGTCCACGGTCTCGTTTGAACAGGCGGCGCGCCAGCAGGATGCAACAATCCAAAAAGAATGGCGCGAGGAGGCCGAGTATTGGCAGCGCAAGGCGCTGGCCATCTCTCCCGCCGACCCTTACGGCTGGTTTCGTCTGGCTCATTTGCTGTATGTGAAAGAGGGCGCTTCGCCGAATGTCGCGGAAGCGTGGCGTCAATCCATGGCCGCCGCGCCGTTTGAGCCGCGCCTGATCGTGCCGCGCCTTCAACTGGCGTTGACGCTGGGGGACGCGCTGGATGAAGAGTCGCGCCGCCAAATCCCGCGTTTGATCTGGCAGGCGTGGAAGGATGACCCCTCCCGTCTGGCCAAGGCCGCGAAGGAAGGTTCTTTCACCGTATTGATCGAAGACGTTTTGCGCGAAGATCCGCAGGCGTTGAAATATTTCCGCGATCAGCTGGAACTTTTACAGTAAGAAAAAACAAGGCACGAGAATATATCATGAACGACAGCATCAAAGCGACCCATCGGGTGGTCTTAAGTCTCGGTTCGAACAAGGGTGATCGTTTGGCTGCCCTTCGTGCGGCCAAGCAAGCCGTCGCGCCCTACATCACTGTGCTGGCTGTCTCGTCCGTTTATGAAATGGAACCGGCCTATGTGAACGACCAGCCTTTGTTTTTGAATGCCGCGCTGCTGGGAACGACAACGCTGGATCCCATGGGGCTGCTTTATACGCTGAAGGATATCGAAATCGAGCTGGGGCGAACGCCCACCTTTCACTATGGGCCGCGCGTGATCGATATCGACATCGTCTTTATCGACGATCTAATTTTGCACTCGTCCGCCTTGACGATCCCCCATCCTTTTATGGCCGAGAGGCCCTTTGTCCTGAAGCCGCTTTTGGAAGTATGCCCCGACTGGGTTCACCCCCAGTCCGGTCAGAGCGTACAGGCTCTGTGGGAGGCCCTGCCCAAGGATGACCATTTGACCCTTATCGACAGGTTGTAGGGGTTGTTTCTCGCAAAATCGAGTAACCCGACTGTATCAAGCCTTTAGAATGCCATTTAAACGCGTTTTAAGGCATGCTACAGCGATTATTTCATATGCTAGGCCACATGGGTAGCTAAAATCTTATAACGGCACTGTACGGGCTTCTATGGCGAAAATAGATGCGCTCTAGAAGGTTCCAAAAACGCCTTGAAACTTGTCCCGCGTTCCACCCCCCGTTTAACCTTTCGCCAAAAGGGCGAGAATCGCCTCTTTCAGGACATCATCGGCGGGGGGCAGGGGATAATCGCCAATGGCCGCCCCTTCCACCCAAGCAATCTGTTGCCCCTCCATGGGGACGGGCTCGCCCTGCCAGTTGCGGCAGGTGAAAAGCGGCATAAACAGATGGAACTTTTCATAAGCGTGCGACGCGAAGGTGAGGGGAGTCAAATCCGCCTCATGCACTGTCAGCGCCAACTCCTCCTGCATCTCGCGCACAAGGGCGGCTTCGGGCGTCTCGCCGTTATGGATTTTGCCGCCCGGAAACTCCCACAGCCCCGCCATGTCTTTGCCTTCGGGACGCTGCGCCAAAAGCACGCGCCCCTTTGTGTCGATCAAGGCGATGGCGGTGACGAAAAGGAGGGGGAGCATTA
>DNGD01000074.1 GCA_003486725.1 Rhodospirillaceae bacterium | reverse complement strand
CGCCGAGCGTCTGCGAGGCGTATGAGTCTTATGCGCCACGACGTGGCGCGGCTGGATCCCCGCTTTCGCGGGGATGACGATTAGAGTGAAGGGATATTATCCCAACTCCACAATCACCGGCACATGATCGCTGGGTTTGGGCTCCCACCCGCGTGCGTCACGCAGGATGGTTTGCGCCTTGAGCGCGGGGACAAGATCAGGCGTGACCCAGATATGATCGAGGCGGCGGCCACGGTTTGAGGCCGCCCAATCCGCCGCGCGGTAGCTCCACCACGAATAGAGTTTCTGCTCCGCGGGCACAAAGTGCCGCACCGCATCGACCCACTCATTCGCGCGTTGCAGCGCGTCCAGCTTCTCCACCTCGATCGGCGTGTGTGAGACGACATCCAGCAGTTGTTTGTGCGACCACACATCGTGCTCGAGCGGCGCGATGTTCATATCGCCAACGATAATCTGGTTTTTGGCGCGGGTCGCGCGGGCGTTCCACCACGCCGTCATCTCGTCCAGAAACGCCAGTTTATGCGCGAATTTCGGGTTGGCGGTGGGGTCGGGAATGTCGCCGCCCGCGGGCACGTAAACGCAGTGCAGCTCTGCGCCGGTTGGCAGCGTCGCGTAAATATGGCGGCAATCCTCGCGGCCCTGCCAGTGTTGGACGGATTTGTTTTCAAGCGGGACGCGTGAAAGGATCGCGACGCCGTTATAGCTTTTCATGCCGCAGATATGCTGATGCGTATAGCCCAAATCGGTGAAGGCCTGATGCGGGAAGGCGTCATCGATGACTTTGGTTTCCTGCAGGCAGATGACGTCGGGCGCGTGGCTTTGGGAAAGTTTCTCGATCAGCCCAAGACGCAGCCGCACCGAATTGATATTCCACGTCGCGATTTTAATGGCCACACAAACCCGCCTTATCGCGTGTTTTTGCCGAGTTTTGGCGAGACAAACACGAAAGTGTTTTCAGGAAACTCAATGCCCTCACGTGCGCTTTCAAGATTGACGCCTGTCGTGCGGCCTTGCGGGTCGAGAACGCGCCACTGGCGAAGCTTGAGCGGGCTGTCCTCAAAGATCAGCGTGAGCTCGCCTTGGCCGGGCTCCTTTGCGGAAACAAGACTCAACTCGATCTTGGCCGGAAAACGCACAAAGCGCGTGATGACGACATCGCCCGACAATTTGATGTTCTCGCGCAGGATAAACTCGGCGATGCCTTCGCCCATCGGCACGCTGGTCTGGTTGCCCATTTCGTCATCCCACATGTGAACATAGGAGCCGTCGGCGACGATGAAATCTTTATCCGGCGCGTCATACATCACGCGCATCTTGCCCGGACGCTTGATGGATATCGCGCCGTGGCGGGTCGCGCCCGTATCGCTGATCTGCATAAAGGTCGCGCCGACGCTTTTCATCTCGTTCAAATAGGCCTCGATGCGCGCCACATCGGCCTGTTCCTTGGCGCTCAGTTTGGCCGGTGCGGGCGCTCCCTTGACCGCAAGGGCGGGCGCGGCGACGGAGCTTGACGCCGGCGGGGGCGCCATACGGGGAGAAGCCTCCGCTGCCCAAGCGGGAAGCGAAACGGCGAGCATCAGGCCAAAGGCCAGCAGGGAAGAGCGCAATGTCATGGTCAGCAATCTGGCCTGAAATTATGGCAAAGAAAAGGTGATTCTTCCTTGTGGCCAAACATTCTTGGAAGCCCTTTAAAACAGAGCGTCCCTTTGTGCCGGTTTTTCTTACGCGAACGTCACAATAGCACCATCGTGCAAGGCGATAATTAGGGATGACAGTGCGTAGGGGATTATGTCAGTATTATCGGCTATAATGCTTGTTTCTCTCTAATCTTCCAGTGGTGTTGTTTCCTATGTCTACCATCCATACCAAGGTGCTTATTATCGGCGCGGGGCCTGCGGGCTATACGGCCGCGATCTACACAGCGCGCGCGAATCTTTCCCCCATTGTGGTGCAAGGCATGCAGCCGGGCGGGCAGCTGACTATCACCACGGACGTTGAAAACTACCCCGGTTTTGCCGACCCGATCGCGGGGCCGCAATTAATGGATCAAATGGCGGCGCAGGCAAGCCGCGTCGGAGCCACGTTGGTTTCCGATATGATTACGGCTGTTGATTTCGACGTGCGGCCTTTCCGCTGCGTGGGCGATTCAGGCGACATTTATACCGCCGACACGATCGTGATCGCGACTGGCGCACAGGCGCGTTGGTTGGGCATCGACAGCGAAAAGCATTTCCAGGGCTATGGCGTTTCGGGTTGCGCGACCTGTGATGGGTTCTTCTATCGCGGCAAAAAGGTTGCCGTGGTCGGCGGCGGCAACACGGCGTTGGAGGAGGCGCTCTATCTGGCGCAGCTTACCAGCCACGTGACGTTGATTCATCGCCGCGATGCTTTCCGCGGGGAAAAGATCATGGCTGACCGCGTGAAAAACCACCCCAAAATTACAGTTTTGTGGGACAGCGTGGTGGAGGAGGTCAAGGGCGTCGAGACCCCGACGCGTGGCGTAACGGGGATTGCGGTACGGAACGTGAAAACGAAAGCCGTTCAAACCGTGGATGTGGACGGAGTCTTTATCGCCATTGGCCATACGCCGTCGACGGCGATTTTCAAAGGCAAGCTGCCGATGGACGAGGAAGGCTATATTCTCACCGCGCCGGACTCGACAGCCACGACCATCGCCGGCGTCTATGCGGCGGGCGATGTGAAGGACAAGCATTACAGGCAGGCTGTTACGGCGGCGGGCATGGGTTGCATGGCGGCGCTGGAGATTGAAAAATATTTGGCCTCGTAGGAAGGCCTGAACGAGTGGAATTAAAGGGAGCGGCAAGATGAGTTCTTACGTTAAACGCGCAATGCAACCGAATGAATCGATTGCTTATTCCGCGCAGCTTCATTGGATCATCTATAAGTTTGGCGCGATGATCACGCTTCTTGGCGTGCTGTTTGGACAATACGCCACATGGCCGGTCGAAAAGCTTCTGAGCGAGGACGCCGTCAACCTTGTCAGCAAACCCGTCATGTATGTGTCGGTTGGTTTGATTACCTTGGGGGCCTTTCAGCTTTTGGCCGCCTTTATCAGGCAGATATCGACCGAACTTGTGATCACGGATCAACGTGTGATCGCCAAGCACGGCTTTATTTCGACGACAAGCTATGAGTTGATGCTCACCAAAGTCGAAGGCGCGACGATCGAGCAGACCATCATGGGGCGGATACTGGGCTACGGCACGTTGATGGTGAAGGGCACTGGAGGCGGCATCTCGCCGATCGACCATGTGGCCGATCCTTATCGCTTTCATTCGCACCTGATGAACGTTCTTCACGACGTGCACGAAAACGGCGGCAATAACCATCACGATTAGTGGTGGAGCTTAGTTTCGGTTCTTACAGCCTTTTCTTTGCGAACGCACGGCCTGAAGGAGATTTGAGGTACTTCTCAAACCTGAAGGCATGCTCGTTGTCAGAAAAGCCGATGTAAGTTTTTAAATTCCATGGCTTGTACTTTGACGTGTGGGACACTTCACCCGCATTGTGCTTTTTGAGCCTTGCCCGCAAATCGTCTGTGACGCCAACATAGAAATGACCGCCTGTTTCGCTGTGCAGAATATAGACATACTTCATAAATGGAGATTACGGTGATTGCTGATACAAAGCAATGTTCTGAACGGCAACTAGCCCGCCTACGCGCTTTGCGCTTCGGCGCGGCAGCCTTCACTCACTGCGCTGGATGGTTTTGTTATGGCTTGCCGAGCCGTAGCTCGCGCAGCGAGCGAAGGCTGGTGGGCCCGGTAGGACTTGAACCTACGACCAGAGGATTATGAGTCCCCCGCTCTGACCAACTGAGCTACGGGCC
>DNGD01000065.1 GCA_003486725.1 Rhodospirillaceae bacterium | reverse complement strand
GAATGGGTCAGGTTGGCAAACCATGCGGTCAGCGAAGCGTGCATGAAGGCTGAACGTGCTTTGCTGCGAGTACTGGATGGCTCATGCCGCACGCCGATCGCCGCGTTGGCGCGAATTGAAACGCCCGATATTTTCAAAATGGACGGCTTGGTTGCCAAGCCGGACGGCTCGCGCGTGATCCGCCGTTCCCTGTCGGGCACATTGTCCGAACCCGAACGGTTAGGGACCGAGCTTGGCGAGATGATCAAGAAAGAAACGCCGTCAGATTTTTTTGATATGTAATGTAATTTTCAAACAAACGAGGTCTTTATGGTCGCATTGTTGATCACGCGTCCTGCGCTTTTGGCCGCGCCGTTGATTGAGCGGTGTCGAAGCCTTGGTTACACGGTATTTCATGAACCTCTTTTGACTATCACGCCGACGGAAAGCCGTCGTCCTGCCAACGTCAAATCACCCATCGTTCTTCTCTCAAGCCGTGCGACGTTCGAGGTTCTGGCTGCGCAGAAAGCCGAGATTGCGGATCTTATGGCCGCTCCCTGTTACTGCGTGGGCGAGAAGACCTCCGAGACCGCCCGCGCGTTCGGGTTTACTAATATCAAACGCGCGGCGCACGACGGGAAGGAACTGGCTGTGACTTTTCTTCGGCAAGAGTCTCAAAAACACCCGATCCTTCATATCGGTGGAGAGGATCATGAAACGACTTTCCATGACGCTGTTTCAGCGTCGGGATGGCACGTTGTCCAGTGGCCCGTTTATAAGGCTGTCGCGGCGGAAGAGCTTTCAAGTGGTCTCATCGGTGCCTTGCGCGGGCAACGACTGGATGTTGCGTTGTTTTTATCGACGCGAACGGCCAAGACCTTTGTTAATCTTGTGCAAAAAAACGGTTTGGAGTCTTGTTGTCGCCACCTTTCCGCGATAGAATTAAGCGGCGCGGTGGGACATGCGCTTATGCCATTATCGTTCCGAACCAGTTTGATTGCCGCTTTTCCCACAGAGGCCGACTTGATCGACCGTCTAGTTAAAAACTTTCCTGCGAGAACGAGGACAGCATGACCGAACCAGAAGACATCAACATTGAATTACACGAACAAGAACGTGCCGCGGCTTTTCAGCGCCCTGCTGTTCGCTGGGTCTTGGTGTCTGTCGTTGTGTTCGGCCTTGCGGTTGGGGCCGGTTATTTTATTCAAAGAGCGTATCCTGATCTTTTGGCTGGCATTCCGATGGCGTCTATGGCTCCTTCTGTTGTGGATCAAGAGGGCGCCCTTCCGGCGGATGTTGTGGCTAAGCTGCAAAATCTTGAGCAGCGCTTGAAGACGATCGAGGAAAAGGAACAGGCCGCAGCCAGCGCTCCCGCAACGGCGCAAGATCAAGCCGGAACGCCCCCACAGAGCGCCGAAGACATTAAAAAATTGCAGGCAGAGTTGGCGTCGGTTTCGACCGCGCTGGCCGCCTTGCAAACCAAACTGGATCAATCGGCGCAAACGACCAGCACTGACCTTGCAAATGCGCAGGCTGGCATGGCGTCGATCATTGCGTTCATTCAGCTTCAAAAAGCGGCCTTGTCAGGCGATGCATTTGAGGTGGAAAGACAAACTTTACGCAAAACCATCGGGCAGGACGAAAAGATCGTCGACCTGCTTGTGAGGATGGAGCCGTTGGCCCTTCGCGGTGTTGTCACGCCACCGGTTCTTCTTAAGGAGTGGCGTCAGCTTTCGACAGCGGCGCGCGCCGCGTTACGCAAGGCATCCGCGCAGACATGGCGTGATCGCATCGTTGTCGCACTGGAAGGTCTTGTCTCGATCAAGTCACTTAGCAGCAGTGCGGGCGAGCCTCTCTCTTTTACGGCCATCGATCTTGATCTTGAGCAAAACAAATTGGCTACCGCGATGGAAAAAATTTCGGCAATGCCGCCTTCGGTTCAGGAAATCATCAAGGATTGGCGTGCCAAGCTTCAGTCCCGTGTTGATCTTGATAGCCAACTCTCTGCGCTGGCTGCACGCCTCATTGAACGCGGCGGCGCTGCGGAAACTCCTGCGCCTGTCCCTGTAGAGCCGACCCCCGCGCCATTACAGACTCCTCCCGCCGAGCCAACCAAAGGATCAACATGAAAATCATTGGTTTTCTGATCCGTCTCTTCCTTGTTGTTGGTCTTGTTGTTTGGCTGGCCGACAGACCCGGAACCGCGCAAATCGTATGGCGCGATTTTATTATCGAAACCTCGGCGGCGGTTCTGGTTGTGATCGTGGCCGCCATTGCCTATGCGCTTCTATTGCTTCATCGCCTGTGGCGATATGTCGTGGATGGGCCGCGCGTGTGGAGGCTGAACCGCAAGATCGGCAAGATGGAAGACGGTCAAACCGCACTTTCCCGTTCCATGGCGGCGTTGGCGTCAGGTCATGCGAGCGAAGCCGGTCGTGAGGCCGTCAGGGCACGCAAGTTGTTGGGCGAAACGCCTGTGACTCAGTTGCTGCTGGCACAATCCGCGCAATTGGCGGGCGACGGGAAAACGGCACATAGTTTGTTTCAGGCGATGACGTTGAATCCCGACACGGCCATCCTCGGTTATCGCGGTCTGATTATGGCGGCGATGCGCGCCGGTGATTTTGATGAAGCTTCGCGTCAGGCGCAGCTGCTCGAAAACACGAAGGCGGATGTGCCATGGCTTCATCTGGTTCGTTTCGAATCTGCCGCGCGTCTTGAAAACTGGTCTGCTGCCAGCGCCGCCTTGGCTAAAGCGCGTAAGGGAAAGGCCTTGCCGTCTAAAATTGCGGACAGTCAAGACGCCGCTCTTCTTTTGGCCGATGCGAAAAACGCGCTACGTGAATCCGACCCGCATAAGGCGTTGGCCTTTGCCGAAAGGGCAGGACGTTTGGTCCCTGATTGGCTGCCCGTCGCGCTCGTTTTGGCGGAAGCCCAGATTGTGACAGGACATGAACGCGCCGCCTTGCGTACCATTGAACGGGCGTGGCAACGCCACCCGCATTTGCCCCTTGTCCAACTTGCCCTGTGGGCATCGGGAGCGCAGCAAAAACCGCTGGATTCCATGAAGCTGGTTGAGCGTCTGACAAAATCCACGCGCGACTCCTATGAAAGCCATATGGCGTTGGCTGAAGCCGCGCTGAAAGCTGATTTGTGGGGCGAGGCGCGACGCTATTCGATGGCGCTCGTCCATCAGGGCAGGGCAACCGTTTCAACCTATCAGATGCTCGCACGGCTGGAGCAAAAAGAGAGACACGACGATAAGGCGTCTGGCCTGTGGTTGTCGAAGGCTGTTTCTGCCCCGCCGGATGCCGCATGGCAGTGTGCAGCGTGCGGCGCGTCACACGAGTCATGGGACGGGCTTTGCCATCACTGCGGTGTGTTTAACCGCCTAGAGTGGGGCGTTGCGGGGCAGGGCCGTAAGAATGGCAGTAGCCGTGTCATGGCACTGGAGTTTATGGAATGATCTCC
>DNGD01000176.1 GCA_003486725.1 Rhodospirillaceae bacterium | reverse complement strand
CATCTGAAAATCACCGCCAAGGGGCAAGAGGTTCTGGCCAAACTCTCGGCGCTGGAACTTCAATGGGCGCAGCCGATGCTAGCGCCGGAAAACGCGATTGCGATCGAAGCCGCCTACACCACCTTGCGCACGCTTGAGCGTTGCTGGTCCGACGCCGTGCGCTATGCCGACACCCCGCATGAAGCGGAAGAAATCGGCGAGATTTAATTCAGCCCATCAAACTATTCGGATCGCCGCGCGTGATGGTCGCCGTTTGCTCGGTGCCGATCATGGAGGCGTCGCCCTTGAGCCGCACGGCCTGCATATAAGGCGAGCGGCCAAACATATGACCCTTCACGCGGCTTTCATTCTCGACGAGAACGCTCATCGTCTGGCCGACGCATGCCTTGTTGAAGTCCGTCTGCTGCTGACGAAGCAGCGCTTGCAACCGCACCAAACGCTCTTGCTTCACGTCCTCCTGCACCTGCGAGGTCATCACCGCCGCAGGAGTCCCCGCACGGCGACTATATTTGAATGAAAACGCCTGCGCATAGGTCACATCGCGCACGATCTGCATGGTGGCTTCAAAATCCTCTTCCGTCTCACCGGGAAAGCCGACGATGAAATCGGACGACAGCGCGAGTTTCGGCTGCGCAAGCTTCAGCTGCTCCACCACGCGGCGATAATCATCGGCGGTGTGCTTGCGGTTCATGGCCGCCAATATCTTGTCCGATCCGCTCTGCACGGGCAGGTGGAGGAAAGGCATCAGCTTGGGCACATCACGGTGCGCAGCAATCAGCGCCTCATCCATATCCAGCGGATGCGACGTTGTATAACGAATGCGCAAAAGCCCTTCCATCGCGGCGAGCTTTTCGATCACGGCGGCCAGCCCCGCGCCGCTTTCATCATGATAGGCATTCACGTTCTGGCCGAGCAGCGTGATTTCCTTCGCGCCGCCCTCCACCAAAACCCGCGCTTCCTCGACAATCGCCGCCATTGGCCGCGAATATTCCAGGCCACGCGTATAAGGCACGACGCAATAGCTGCAAAAACGGTCGCAGCCTTCCTGCACGGCCAGAAACGCGCTCACGCCCTTTTGGTTGTCTTGCTCCTGCGGCAGCGAGTCAAACTTGGAGTCCGCCGGAAAATCCGTATCGAGCACGCAGCCATCCGAAGCCGCCGCCCGCACGAGCATCTCCGGCAAACGATGGTAAGCCTGAGGGCCGATGATCATGGAAACATAGGGCGCGCGCGTCGCGATCTCCTCGCCCGCCGCTTGCGCCACGCAACCGGCAACGGCAATCGTAACCTTCACGCCCTCTTCCGCGCGCGCTTTTTGCACGTCGCGCAAACGGCCAAGCTCCGAGAACAACTTCACGCTCGCCTTCTCGCGAATATGACAGGTGTTCAGGATGATCAAATCCGCCTGCGACTGTTCTTCCGTGCGGTCATAACCCAAAGGCGCCAAGACATCGGCCATCCGCGCCGAGTCATAGACGTTCATCTGGCATCCCCACGTTTTGATAAAAAGTTTTTTGCGCATTTTTGTGTTTTCGATCATGTGCGGGTTTTTGGCAAAAACAAGAACAGTCGTCAATCGTTACGACATTAAATTCGCGTTCCAGTGAGCCGAAAAATGAGGTTTTCGAGAACCGGAGCGGAGCGTACGTTTAAATACGTGAGCACCGGAAGCGCAGAAAAACTCGTTTTGCAGGCCACTGGGCGTGAATTTAAGTTCCAAACCGCCCCGTCACGCACTGATCCACGCCTTTGGATATGGTGCGATGGCAATATTCGGACATCAGCTTGCGAGAGCCGAAATCTTCCATCGTCACGGCGGGATGGAAAATCACATCCACGGTGAATGATCCAATCTTGAACACATCCCACACATGCTTGACGAGAGTCATATCGCCGTACCACGCATAATAGGGTCGCCATGAGCGGCCAATCGGCATGTTGCCGATCTCGGTGCACAAAATCGTGACGGGCTGCACCGTGACATGCTGGCCGGACAGCAAGGGCTTTTCGACGATGCTGAACAGGCTGCTTTTGAACGGCAGCGTGCGCATGCCATCCGACGAAGTGCCTTCGGGAAACAAGATCAGACTTTTGCCCTCTTCCAGACAATTGCGCAAAACCGTGCTTTGTGTGCTGGCGCGAACGGCGCGGCGCTCGATAAACACGGTGTTTTGCAACTTGGCCAGACTGCCGATGACCGGCCAGCCAGCGACTTCCGACTTGGCAACGAAACAACCATTGATGACCGAGCCCAATGCCGGAATATCCAAATACGACGAATGGTTCGAGACGAAAAAAACAGGCTGGCCTTTCGTTCTGTCCTTTTGCACGCCATGCACGCGGATTTTGAAGCCGATCAGCCGCGAAAGCAGGCCGTGGAACAAAAGCGGCATTTTCTCTGTCTTGGAACTACCCGCGGCGCGAAGCACCAGAAAAACAGGCACCATCGTGACGATCAGGATGATGAATCCGCCCAGACGCGCCCACGCCACAACAGACGCCCGCGTCCCCGATGTCATTTCCGATTGAATAGTCATTCCCTAACGATCTGCTTTCGATGCCCTTGATGATGGCCGAAGCCTGTTCACAATCTTGTTTCGGCAAAAAGCCAAAGCCGAGGTGAGATTCTGGGGGTTAGAAACCATTCTGATCCCTAAAGGTCAAGGTATAATCCTTCTGGCGGACGCCGACATCGACCTCTTGAAAGCCGTTGGTCTGGTAGTGGTGGGGCTCGCAATTGCCGTCCCCTTCGACCTTAAAGGCCTTATTATCCGTACAGAAAGCGTATTTTCCGGCCCAAACCATGGGTTCCTTGCCATTCTTGGACCGCGAGGACAGCGCGCGCGCATAGTAAAAGTAGAAGCGCTGGGTCAAGGGCTTACTGACCACGCGCGAGCATTGGCCGGGCTGGATCTGCCACCAGCCTTCGGAAATCCAGGTTCCCTCGTCCCGATGGCCAAAGGCTGCTTCAATCACATAGTCGGTTTCATTGCACATCAAAAAGGCCGCCTGAGCCGCAGAAGGCAGGCCGAAAAACAGACACAGCGTCAGAAAGATCGAGGAAAGACGAATCAAAGACATTGAGTCACTAAAAACGGGTGGAGAATCACGAACAACATAGTCTATCTTGTCGGTAGCGAAAAGCCGGATGATGCCCCAAGACAAAAATATCTTTTCTTCCCTGCCACACTCCCCGCCACACTCAACGACGTCGAAACAGAAAAACAATCCCCCCATGTCCATCGTAAAAAGCAAAAACACCCTTGGCTGCCATGACGTCTTGACGGTCGGCGACAAAACCTACGCCTATTTCAACCTGAAGACCGCCGAAACAACGCTGGGCGATCTGGCGCATCTACCGACGGCGCTGCGCCTGCTCCTTGAAAACATGCTGCGACACGAAGACGGTGTGCGCATCACGGCCGAGGATATCCGCACCCTCACCTCGTTTCACGCCCTGCAAAAGAAAGCGCCGCAAATCGTGTTTACGCCGACCCATCTGGTCATCGGCGACGAGGCGGGCGTTTCCGCGCTTTCCGACATTGCCGCCCTTGTGACGACAATCGAGCCTTATCTCGATGCGCCCTCGTCTGTGGCGTCGAATAACCCGCTGGATATCATCGTGGCGCAGGA
>DNGD01000202.1 GCA_003486725.1 Rhodospirillaceae bacterium | reverse complement strand
CGACAAACAGAAGGCCGACCAACAAGAGTGTTTTCGTATAATGATGGGTCATGACACTGTTTCCTTATTGTGTTGTGCGCGTTGTTGTTGTCGTTGTTTCGGTTGTGCTCTCGTCCAGAGCAGCGGGGTCACCCATATATCCAACGGGGCCGGGGACAACATAATAGCCGCCAGGAACCAGATAGGTGCCTGGGACGTTCCGTTGCTGGTAATAAGGAGTCGTCGCGGGAGTGCGATAGGTTCTCGTGGTTTTTTCAATGACTTGTTCTGGCATCGCGGCAACCGGCTGGGCACGGAACGGGGCCATTTCTTGATCGTTGGCAATCAGGCCATCAATCCGGTACAACGTGACTCTGTGTCCTCTGACGAGACTGTTTTCACTGGCTTCGTTTTGATAAAGCACGCGATTGCCATCCGCAGCGAAATGACCCTTGTAGGGCTCTTCAACCTCAACAACCCTGCCGCCAAGCGTCTGGATGCCGCCCCATTTGGAGAGACGCCCAACGCTTTCGTTTCTGGGGATGATGTGGTTGCGCAAAACGGCGGCCAATTGCGGGCGACATTGCGCCGCGTAAAAGCAAGGGAAATCACGGGGGCGAACCTGATTAAACGCCGCGTTCGTCGGCGCGAAAATGGTGTACTCCACATTGTTGCTGAGCTCGTTCACAACGCCGGTCGTGTGCAGCGCATGATAGAACGTTGTCAGATCGCCCTGATCGGCAAGCACGTTTTCAACGTAAGCGTTAGATCCTCGATCGACAGCGCGATAGCTGTCGTCCGCCATGGGGGCGCAAGCCGCCGTTACGAGTAGCAGCGCCGAAGTCGTCAAAAGCTGAGAAAGCTTTTTTGCATATGTGTTTGTCATCGCATTATCCTTTCCGTTGTCTTATGAAACGCCTCGGCCAGCGCCGCTCACGCGGCCTTGCCGAAACTTCAGCAACTTAATTCGCCCCGCCTAAAGAGGCGGCAAATTCCCGCCGCGCCCTGTGATGAGGCGATAGCCCAATGTCGCAAGAAAGAGGATGATAAAGATTACCGCCAGAATTTTGGCTATCCCCGCAAAATCGGCAGCTAGCCCGCCAAACCCGAAGAAGGCGGCAAGCACCGCAAGAACAAAAAAGATGACCATATATCTTACCATGTCGCCCTCCTTCTGTTACGTGATGGTCTTAGCGCCAGATGGGCTCGCCGAGATCAACGTCGCTTTGCTTGGTCAAGCCACCCGCCGCCGCACCAACAGCACCGCCAACAATGGCACCCGTCGCGGGGCTCCCCATAAGGGCACCACTCACGGCACCAACGCCAGCGCCGATACCGGCACCGCTGAGCGCGCGATCGCTTGTCTTGCTGCCACAGGCCGCTAACAAGAGAATTGCAGCAACAGATAGCGTTACAGTCTGGATCGTTTTCATTGAAGCCTCCATCAGGTTAAATTATTTTCTTGTGTGAGCATTCGATTAAAAAGTCGGGATGCATTCGTCTGCGAATGAGACAACTCGAACCCTTCCTCACGCTTATTATATTATGCATAACCACATAATGAAGCGATGTTGAAAGTTACACAGCCTATTTTCTTTGTATAAGGATTTTGAAAAATGTTCGCTTTTAAAAACGCGGAGCAAGCCTTTGTTTTTTTAATCGCTTTGTTTTTTTGCGCATGAATTGCGCGTCTTTATTGGGGTCTTACTACATCCTTATGTACCGACCTTCATTTCGTATCGCTTCCTGATGCCGCGCCCATCAAACTAGGGCTAGGAGAAAGTTTAAAGAATATGTTGCATCGGAAGATGTCAAAGAGGAACGAAATGAAAACTAAAAACAAAGGGGTGCCAAAAACAATCAGAGACATTATGAGCAAGAATGTCGGGATCGTTGTTCCAAGTGCCTTGCTGAGTAAAGTAGCACAAAAGATGCAAAAAGGCAATTGTGGTTGCGTTCTTGTCATCAACGACGGTCGCATTGTCGGGATAATAACCGAGCGCGACTTGGCGCTGCGCTGCATTGCAAACGAGCATGATCTTACCGGTGCAACGGCGGCGCAGGTTATGAGTTCCGAGATATTGTATTGCAGCGACACGGATGCCGCTGACGCGGTGACAAAGAATATGGACGAGAACAAGGTGCGCAGGCTGGCCGTTCTCGATGCGGATAAGAAGCTGGTCGGCATGGTTACACGCGGTGATTCACCGCCCCACGCCAAGCACGAAATTGACGGCGAAATTATTGGAAAAATCTGTCGTGTTCCCGCGTGAGCTGGGGGATTAACCCACGACACTTAGAACGCCTGCAACCGCAGCGTTTATCGAAACTCTAACAGAGGAGATTGCCATGAATAGGGACCAAGCAGAAGGCAAGTTCGATCAGATCAAGGGCGAGATCAAAAAAGCATGGGGCAAACTGACCGATGATGAAATCATGCTTTATGACGGCCAGAAAGATCTGTTCTTTGGCAAAATGAAAGAGAAGTACGGCCTCGCCAAAGATGCTGTCGAAACGCGCATCAAGGAGTTTGAGAAGGCATGTCCGACATGCTCAAGCACAGACACCGATAAACCAACCAAAGTAGCCTAACTTTGGAAACTAAAGGGGAGAACCGTCGGGATTCACGCGAAGCCTGACGGTTCTTCGTTTCCTCTCGGCGCAATTAACCCACATCAAAGGAGCACGATCATGAAAACGCGAACACTTCTCATCACCACGATGCTAAGTACGGGATTTTTCTTTGGATATCTTCCGTATGCAAATGCCGCTGACACCATCGTCGGCAAAACCGTGACAACGTCTGATGCGCCAATTACCAGCGAGGTGGTTTCCGACCCACGCGTCGCCGCGCAGAACTTTGTCGCTCACGTCAACTATGCCCGCGTGGCCTTGGCGATGAAAAATGCAGATCTCGCGCTGCAACATATTAGTCAGGCTCGCACGATGGTTGTCCTTATCACGAGCGCAACGACGGACCAGCGGCGCATTCAAAATGTTACAGCGGGCCGCGTCAATTATACCTTCGATACTGTTCACAAGTATAATTACTTCCCGCTTGAAGCCGGCCCCATGAAGATTAAAGAAGTGAGTGATGGGCCAATATGGGCTAAAAATAGCTTGGCCGTTAGTGACGCCGATATTGTTATGCTGACGCTCGATCTTTCCAACGATAAGGCCGAAACATATCTTACGGAAGCAGAGGCCTATGTCAAGGAAGGCAAGCTTGTCGAGGCGCAAACAAAACTCGGGGAATTGACCGATGCAGTCGTTAGCGTTGACAACA
Organism: Rhodospirillaceae bacterium; assembly: GCA_003486725.1. GTDB lineage: Bacteria > Pseudomonadota > Alphaproteobacteria > UBA9219 > UBA9219 > UBA8914. Next base: position 18,991 of record DNGD01000202.1, on the reverse strand, counting down.
AGGTTTCCGTCCCCGTTGACAAGGCGCACGACAATATCAGCATTGCGCGAAACTTTCTTAGAGGACAAAACTATGATGGAGCGCGTTATGCCTTAGGCCACGCGGACGATGCCCTTGATGAAATGCAAAGAGACGATGCCTATAAGGCTCATCAAGCCGGCCTTGTCGAGATGCGCAAGCAGATTAAAGACATGCGCGCCGTGATCACAAAAAGGGATCCAACGGTTTTGCAGCAATCCGGTACGACGTTAGACAGGTGGATGACAGATCTTAAGGCGTGGNNCGCAAGCAGTAACGCCAAGTCCAGGTCCCTTGGGCCAATCAATGCGTCGCTCTTGAAGAAGGGCGGCGCATTGTTTACGCGCGGCGCTCTACCCCTTTATATTGCGAGTCGTTTTCCGCCAATTCCATCCGGTACCCGACCCCTGGCTCGGTTGTAATAAGGGCGGGCAAAAGGGAGTCTTTTTCGATCTTGGCGCGTATCTGCCCGATAAAGACGCGCAAATACTGCGTGTCGTCGCTATGCGCTGGCCCCCAAACCTCTTTCAAAATTTCTTTATGCGTGAGCATTCTTCCGCGGTTGACAATAAAATAGCGCAGTAAGCTATATTCTTTGGGTGTAAACCCCAGCAACTCATCGTTAAGAAAAACTTGGTGCTTGACCAGATCAATACGCAAGGGGCCATTTATGATCTCCGGCTCGCCTGTTTCGCTGACCGCCGCGCTTCGCAGGGCAACATTGATCCGCGCCATCAGAACATCGGCGTTAAAAGGCCTGATAACATAGTCGTTCGCGCCACGATCCAGCGCCATGATGACATCCTCATCGCCGGCACGTTCCGTCAGGATGATAATCGGCACCTGCGACCATTCGCGAATAGCGGTGATCACGTCTTTCCCATCCATATCTGGTAGCGTCAAGGCAAGAAGCACTAAATCTGGTTTTGTGGAGAGGCAGAGGCGGGAGGCCTGGTTACCCGTTAAACATTCAACAACCCTATACTCCTCCGGGTCCAAAAGAATGGCCATCATCTTTTGGAGCTGGGGGTCGGAGTCAACAATCAGAATCTTTTTTTTGTTTTTTTGCATTCAGGGCCTTTCAGGCAGGCTCCAGCCATTAAGCGGCAGAGAACTTATCGTACCACAACAAGCGCTTCAATGCGAGCAAAGCAGATTCGGCAAATTTTTGAGGCGGTTGGCCGCCTGCGGCACGGAACATCCTTATTTGTTCCTTATTCTTCGAGGGGCACTGCACATCGCAATCTTATCAAGCGTCTGTCACAAACGGTACACGGCGACTTTTTTGTAAACGAGAGGGGTCCCGACGATTTTGTTGTGACTGTTTGCTGGGCATAATGTATCATCATTGCCGCTTCCCGTCACAAGTCTTCCTCAACCCCTTTCTTTATCATGAGGTTTGAATGCTGTGTTTACGCAAGCCGTTTGTTTCCATTGCCTTCATTTTGTGTTGTGTTGTCCTTGTCTTTCATCCGGCCAAGGCCGCAGAGACAACAGCCGATGCAAGCTATGCGGCGAACAACTATGGCCGCATAAAACTCATCAATGAAAATGACTGGTATGTTTCGGATGATGACCGCCATTATACGCAAGGCGGGCGTCTTTCCTATTTGTCGGGGCGCATCACGCCGAATGGTTTTTGGGATCAATCTTTCCTGTCGCTGGAGCGTGTTTTCCCGATCTTCGGCGGAGAGCCCCATAAAAGAAAATATAGCCTTATGTTCGGGCAAAATCTTTACACGCCGGAAAACACGCTGCGCGTGAACCCGTCAACAAGGGATCGCCCCTATGCCGCCTGGCTTTATACGGGGGCCAGCCTGCTTCAGGAAACCACACATCCCAGCCACAACACCTTAGAAAACGTGGAAGTACAGGCGGGAGTCGTGGGGCGTTGGGCTTTGGGCGACGTGACGCAAAATGATTATCACCAGTTCATCAATGTCGAGCCATCACTCGGCTGGCAAAACCAATTGCATAACGAACCTGGCGTCGTGTTGACGTACGAGCGGAAATGGCGCTTTCAGCAACCCCTTTACGGCAATCTTGCTATCGATATTATTCCTGAACTGGGCGCAAGCGCGGGCAACATCATGACCTATGGCGAGGGCGGGGCTCTTGTTCGTTTCGGACAAAATCTAGGCGCAGATTATGGCCCCAGCCGCATTCGCCCGGGCCCGTCGGGAACAGATTGGTTCGACTCCGAGCAATTAAATGGAAACCTCGGTTGGTATATCTTTGCCGGAGCGCAAGGCCGTGCCGTCGGGCGCAACATTTTTCTTGATGGCAACTCCTTTGAATCAAGCCCGAGCGTCAATAAGAAGCCCTTCGTTGCCGATTTCACGGTCGGGGCCTCCCTGTTCTGGGCGGATGTCGCCAGACTTGACCTAGCGCTTGTTGAACGCACGAAAGAATTCGATGGGCAGAGGGGTAGCCACCTTGATCGCTTCGGCGGTATCAACCTGACAGTCTTGTTTTGGTAATCCTGCCCTTCGCATATTTGGCATTCCTAAACGCCTGACTCTTTATTATGATGGAGAAGCGTTCAGGTTTCTCAACCGCAAGCAGAGGGGGCACGCCATATGAAAACAAGTCATATCATCGCTTTAGTTCCTGTTCTCGTTTTGGGTTTGTCGGCGTGCGCCCTTGGCCCCGACTATGTGTCGTCAAATTATTACCAAGACTACACCTGCAATCAGATAACGCTGGAAAAGCAGCGCGTGGCCGCCAAGCTTGAAGAAGCCACCCAAGCAGAAAGCACGGAAAGACTTTTTGACACGGCGGCATCACTTTTCGGCATGACGCCGGAGTCCCGCTATTCGAGGGATCGCGACAGCGACGAAGCCGAGCGCCTCAGAAATCAATACGACGTCTTGGAGCGAACGGCCATTCAGAAAGACTGCCCCGCAAACGCAAGCTCCCTGCCCCAAACGCGCGGACGTTTCTAGGCCTGCCGGTAAACGACAACCTTTAGCTTGAGAAGACCCACGGTGTGGGTCGCCAGCGGCGTCCAGTCTGGCAGATGCGTTTCGTTCGAAATGACGAGCGCGCCGGACGGAAGCGCGGCCTTCAGCTTGGCCGCCATACGCTCGCGAATATTTCCGTTGATGAAAATAACAACCGCGTCGACGCCCGAAAGATCATAGGGCCAGAAATCTTCACGCTTATACGCAACATTCGCGGTCGCCCAAAACAAGCCCCATATCCGCTGACGAAGCAGGGAGAGCAGGTAGGGAACCAAAGAGATTTCCAATCCCACAACTCGCGCGGACGGCAGTGCGCGCCCAATCTCCAGCGCCAACTTGCCTGTCCCTGATCCCAGATCGAGAATGGTGAACGGTCTTTCCCGCGTCCGCAGCGCGGCCTCCTCCTTCAAAAGCTCGATCATTTTCCTTCGGGCAGAGGGGTTGGACGTCACCGTGGGCACGCCCGTTTTCAGGGCGTAAAACTCGCAACTCGCAATAAGAACCAAGATGAAGCCGATGACGTACCAAAGAACCAAAGGAGCCTCCCGCTTGAAAAAATCTGACCGCACCCGCTTGTGATCTTTCAAAGCAGGCTTTGATCACGCAACGGAGTCGAGCACAAAAATCTCGCCCGATCAAATGGTTCGGCAAGCGCCCTATCCCACGAGGTCTGTCACAAAAACCCCGAAACGCCGTTTGAGGCGTCTTGCCCGCACCGGCGTTTTCTTGGGTGGCGGAAGGCGGCCTTCAATGATCCACTCCCCTTTGGCGACCTTTGACCAACGATGGTGGGCGACAACCTCGCGGGAGGCGAAGACCACAACATTCGCCGCCGCCAAAGCCGCGACAATCAGCGGCGGAACGCCTAGATAAACAGCGGGGGTTGCGACCAACGTTGCAATAAGCGGAATAATGCTGCTGTTTCTTACACACCGCTTCTGCAGAACGCCGGCCATGGCCGTCATCTTTTTCTGATCGGCAGGCTTTTTGGTTAAATCGGGGCTTTTGTTAATTTGCTTATCCTTGGCCACAAGACCAAAACCGTGCCGATAATACCAAAGATCCACATAACGGAGGGCCGTGCACGACAAAATATAAGGAGCGGTGGCCAACAGACTCTGCGCCAAAAGAACGGCTCCACTTGTCGAGGGGAGGCAAACCGACTCCGCCGCGGCGACAAACAGGCCTCCAAGAACACAAAGAGGCCACTCCGTGCGCGCCACAAAAGCAGCGGCCTTGGCCGCGCGGCTGTCATCGGTCGGGATCGGATCGCCCAATAACGTAATTTTATCCGGCTCGATGATGGGGGGATGTATAGGGGGCTTCACGAAATATCTTCCTCAAAAACAGACTTCCTTGACGGAAGAATAGCCCCCGCACATTGGTTGCACAACAAAACCCCTGCCTTGCAGCGCAAAAGATTGGGTGATAACGTAGGCGACACAACGAAAACACTCACTTATTGGTCAAAACCCCATGTCCGAACGCTATAATTTCGCGGCCACCGAAACCAAGTGGCAAGAATTCTGGGAACAAAATCAAAGCTTTAAGGCGGTGACAGACACGTCGCGCCCCAAATATTATGCGCTCTCCATGCTACCCTACCCTTCGGGCCGCATCCATATGGGTCATGTGCGCAACTATACGCTTGGCGATGTGGTGGCGCGCTACAAACGCGCCATGGGCTTTAACGTCCTTCATCCTATGGGCTGGGATGCCTTTGGTCTGCCGGCGGAAAACGCGGCGCGCGATCGCAAGACGCACCCCGCAACATGGACCTATGACAACATCAAGAACATGAAGGCCGAGCTGAAAAGCATGGGCCTGTCGCTGGATTGGGACCGCGAGCTCGCGACCTGCGACGTCACCTATTATAAGCATCAGCAAAAGCTGTTTCTCGATTTCCTGAAAGCCAACCTTGTGTACCGCAAGGAAGCGTGGGCGAACTGGGATCCCGTCGACAATACCGTTCTGGCGAATGAACAGGTGATTGACGGACGCGGCTGGCGCTCCGGTGCTCTGGTTGAAAAGCGCTTGCTCTCGCAATGGTTTTTCAAGATCACGGATTATTCCGAAGAGTTGCTGCAGGCGCTTGGCACGCTTGATCGCTGGCCGGATAAAGTCCGCCTGATGCAGGAAAACTGGATCGGCAAATCCGAAGGCGCGTATGTAAACTTCCCTGTGACGGGACGCGATGAGAAGGTTGAGGTCTTCACCACCCGTCCCGATACGCTTTTCGGCGCGTCGTTCGTGGCCATTTCGGCCAACCATGCGCTGGCCAAAGAGCTCGCCACCAAGGATGCAAAGCTCGCTGAATTCTGCGCCGAGTGCAACCGCACCGGCACGAGCATCGTAGCCATCGAACAGGGCGAGAAACTGGGCTTCGACACGGGTGTGACGGTGTCGCATCCGTTTGATCCCGCATGGAAAGTCCCCGTCTATGTCGCCAACTTCGTGCTCGTCGAATACGGCACAGGTGCGATCTTTGGTTGCCCCGCGCACGATCAACGCGATTTGGATTTCGCACGCAAATACGGCCTGCCCGTCAAGCCCGTCGTGCTGCCGGAAGGCGAAGACCCCGCCACCTTCACCGTGGGCGATGTCGCCTATACGGGCGAGGGCAAGGCGTTTAACTCCAAATATTTTGACGGTCTGGGCACAGATGCCGCGATCAAGGCCGCCATCAAGAAAGTCGAAGAACTGGGCGTCGGCAAGGGCACCGTTCAATATCGCCTGCGCGATTGGTGCATCAGCCGCCAACGTTATTGGGGCTGCCCCATCCCTATCATCCACTGCGAGACTTGCGGCGCGGTGCCTGTACCGGACAAAGATTTGCCCGTTGAATTGCCGACCGACATCACGCTCGACAAGCCCGGCAATCCCTTGGATCACCACCCCACATGGAAGCATGTGAACTGCCCGACCTGCGGCAAGCCCGCACGCCGCGAAACCGATACCTGCGACACGTTTGTGGATTCCAGCTGGTACTATGCGCGTTATTGCTCGGCCGATAATGCGGATGAGCCCGTCTCGCGTGCCGATATGGATTACTGGATGCCGGTCGATCAATATGTCGGCGGCGTGGAGCATGCGATCCTTCATCTCCTTTATTCGCGCTTCTTTACCCGCGCGATGAAGGCCACGGGCTATATTGGCATCGACGAGCCCTTCACCGGTCTGTTCACCCAAGGAATGGTCTGTCATGAATCCTATAAGGATGAAGACGGACAGTGGCTCTACCCCGAAGAAGTCAAGCGCAACGCGGATGGCTCCGGCGTTCATGCCACAACGGGTCGCCCCGTGACGATTGGCCGCATCGAGGTCATGAGCAAATCGAAGAAGAACGTCGTGGATCCGGGTCAGATCATCCGCGCCTATGGCGCTGACACCGCGCGGCTGTTTATGCTGTCCGACAGTCCGCCTGAGCGCGACATTGAATGGTCGGAAGCGGGCGTCGAAGGAGCATGGCGTTACGTCAGCCGTTTGTGGCGTTCGGTCACCGAGCCCAAGATCGCACTCGAAACCACGCTGCCCGCCGCTCTGGGCGAAAAAGCCTTGGCACTTCGTCAAACCATCCATCGCACCATCGCGGAACTGACAAACGACATTGAGCGCTTCCACTTCAACCGCGCCGTGGCGCGGGTGCGTGAATTGTCCAACGCCCTCGATACGCTTGACGGAAGCGACGCGGGCGAGGGCGCTGTCTTGCGCGAAGGGCTAGAAACTTTGGTTCGCCTGCTCAACCCCATGTTGCCGCATATCACGGAAGAATTATGGGCACAGTTGGGTCACAAAACGCCGCTGGTCAAAGGCGCGTGGCCCAAAGCCGATCCCGCTTTGCTCGTCGAAACGACGGTGACGATAGCGGTGCAGGTGAACGGCAAGATCCGCGCAACGCTGACCCTGCCCAAAGACGCCGACGCGAAGGCCGCCGAAGCCGCCGCGCTGGCGGATGACGGCGTGAAACGCGCCATGGCGGGCAAGGCCACGAAAAAGATCATCGTGGTACCGAATAAAATCGTCAACATCGTGGTGGTATGATGAAACGTCGCGCCGGTTTTCTCCTGTCCTTCCTTCTCCTTACCGCCTGCGGCTTTTCGCCGATCTATGGCGATCACGGGGCGGATGAACCGGCGGTGACGCAAGCCTTGGGCGGCATTTATATCGAATCCATTCCGGATCAATCGGGACAGTTTTTGCGCAACAAGCTGATGGATCGTTTCTATTATCAGGGCCGCCCCGCGACGCCCACCAGCTATCTCTCCGTTTCGGTTCAAACGACCGAAACCGATCTGGGCATTCAAAAGGATGCGACCGCAACCCGCAGCCGCATGGACATGACGGCCAAATACACCCTGCGTGACACGAACAAAAAAGCGCTGGTCAGCGGCACGGCGCATAGCGTCGCGAGCTATAGCAAACTGGCCGCGCAATATGGCACGCTGGCCACGCAACGCAACGCGAACGAGAGGGCGCTTACGGAAATCAGCGAGCAAATCGCCAACCATATAAGCCTCTATTTCGCCGAACACGAGCCGCCCGCACCAAAGGATTCGCCGTCCAAACCCCAACCAACCGCCCCATGAAACTGACCTTCGCGCAAATCGCCGGATTTCTTCAAAGCCCGCCGGCGTCCGTGCGCGTCATTCTTTTCTATGGCCCCGATGCGGGGCTGGTCAGCGAACGCGCCGAGGCGATGGCGTCGAAACTCGTGCGCGACAAAACTGATCCCTTCGCTGTTTCACAATTAACAGGCGCGCAAGTCGCCGCCGAACCGTGCTGCCTTTACGACGAGGCCGCCTCCATGGCGCTGGGCGGTGGGCGACGCCTGATCCGCTTGCAACGCGCCATCGAAAGCAACGCCACCGCACTCGCTCGCTTTTTGGAAGAGCCGCCGGCATGTGACAGCGTCATCCTGATCGAGGCGGGTGATCTTGAGAAAAAATCCAAGCTGCGCTCTTTGTGCGAAGGGGCCTCACCCCTTGCGGCAGGAATCCCTTGTTATCTCGAAGACACGCGCGACCGCGTGCGCACCGTCACCGCCGCTTTGCAAGCCGAAAAACTGACCGCACCGCGAGAGGTTATCCAGCTTCTGGCCGAAATCCTGCCGCCGGATCGTTTGGCCATGCGCAGCGAGCTGGACAAGCTCACCCTCTACGTCATGGGCACAGGCAAGGTCACGATGGAAGACGTCACCGCGATCATCGCGAATGCGGGCGGCGCGGAAATCGACGATCTGGTGCAAGCCGCGGCCAGCGGTGACGTAAAACGCGCCGCGACCTTGATCGATCACCTTTATGCGGAAGCCACCTCGCCCGTCGCGCTTCTGCGCGGGATGCAGCGGCATTTGATGCGCCTGCAACTTGCACGCGCGCATATGGCAACCGGGATGGGCGCAGGCGAGGCGATCAAGAAGCTTTCGCCGCCCGTGTTCTGGAAACTCGTGGAACCGATGACGCGCCAGCTTGCCCGCTGGCCGTTGGAGCGCATCGAGGCGCGTCTTGCTCAGCTCGCCGACGCCGAAGCCGCGTGCAAAAGAACCGGCACGCCCGACACGACCCTCACCGCGCAACTTTTCCTTAATATTTCAGCAAAAGGATAAAGGCCCCCCCTTCATAAACGGGGAAGCGGTCCGCAGAGCCCAACGCCCCTCCACTCTCATGAGACGATTCTTCGGCTTTCCACAAAACCCGTCCGCATTAAGGATGGGCGGACAAAGGGCTACTCTATCTTCAACTTACAGCAGTAGGCCTCCACCACCTCATGGTCGTCCGTGGCAACCATAACGTAATCCCTCTCTGTACACGCGATATTTATATTGCCCCCGCCCGCTGTGGCACCCCATTTGTTAAAATAGTAGTTAAGCCCCGACCCATCATTCCAAACGGCGTTACGGCATGTTGTGTAATCGATCGAGACTTTTGTTCCAAATGTGACCCAAGCGGTGCCGTTGCATCCCTGAAAACCGGTACCACTCCAACGAATGGTACCCGCCTTCGCAGCAGCGCATGCTGCCGCGTCATTGGCTACTTTCACGCCACCCGCCACGTCAAGTTTGGCGGCCGGGGAGCTATCGCCCACCCCGACACTGCCCGTTGCGGTGATCCAGACGCGCCCGACATTTGCCGTATTGAACTGGATGCGTGCCGCCTCTGTTGTTTCAAGATAAAGCGTGCCCGTCCCGCGATGAATAATTGCAGACTGAGAGTTTGCTCCCCCTGTGCGCCCAACATAAAGCCCATAGCTGGGATAAGTCGTATCACCGCTTAGATAAATAGCGGCGGTGCGGTCGCCTGAAGGGTTATACCCGACTCTTAAATAGGAGGGGTCTGTGTCGTTTCCACCAATAAAGACATCCCCGTCAACAGTCAGCCTCACGCGGCCAGCACCGTTATTGAGAAATTGAAACACGTTATCGTTCAAAGATTGCGTGTAAAAACGAAGATTGTTTTGATAAAGATTGGCATACCATGTATCAAAATTTCCCGCACCCTCAAGGGTGACCTGGGCCCCCCCATTGGTTGCGTTTGCCGCACCAATGTAAAGACTGCCTCGGCTTGTCGCAGAACCAACATAAAGCCCGGTGCTGTCAACAACGACGCCAACATTGCATTTTATAGCCGTTGCGCCATCCCACGACAAAAGCTTGTCTCCCTCGCCGCTTAGGCAAGCGGGTTTGGTCAGGTCTGAACTTTGCTTGGGCGGCAGCATCTGAATGCCCGAGCCCACAACCTCAGGCACCGAGATTAACAGACAAAACCCCACCAGAAAGAACCCAAGAAACGTTTTCTTTATCTTCTTCATGACGCGTTCTCCCTTTTCCGATTGAGAGAATCTATCCCTTTGCTATTGCAGAGGCAATCACTTTAAACCTGTCTCAAAATGATGATGGCCTCTTATTATCGTCAAGTGCCTCGCGCCTTCAGCCGCCCGCCAATCTGGATGGCCGTAATGTCGGAGGCAAGGCCAGTCGCATCATTCGTTGTAATAAACACACCGCACAGGGTCGCCTCGCCCTCGGCGGGGCTCATGCGATCGTTCGGCGTCTTTCGCGTGAAACGCCACAGGATGTTTTCCTTTTTCATGCCGATGACGCTGTCGAAATCGCCGCACATGCCGGTGTCGGTTTGATACGCCGTACCCTTGGCCAGCACCTGTTCATCCGCGGTCGGAATATGCGTGTGCGTGCCGATCACCGCCGAGACGCGCCCGTCCAGATGATGCCCCATCGCGACCTTTTCGGAAGTCGTCTCCGCGTGAAAATCAACAAAGATCGCGCTGACGCCGCCATTGCCGCCACCGCCCAGCCGATGCTGTGAAACCAGCCGCTCGGCGCAAGCAAAAGGGTCATCCAGCATCGGCGTCATGCCCAGCTGCCCCATGATGTTGGCGATCAAAATCTTGCGGCCATCGGGCAGCGCATGCAGATACGACCCGTGGCCCATTGTGCCTTCGGGAAAGTTGAGGGGTCGCAACAACCGCCCTTCCTGATCGATCGTCATCACCAGCTCTTTTTGCTTGAAGACATGATTTCCTGTGGTGATGCAATGGACGCCAAGGGCGAAGAAGTCCTGCGCGATCTTGGCCGTGATGCCATGGCCCGCCGCCGCGTTCTCGCCATTCACAATAATGACGTCGGGGTTCAGCTTATCTTTAATCGCGGGCAAATGCGCGGCAAGACCATCTCGGCCTGAGCGGCCCATCACATCGCCGAAAAAGAGAATACGCATTTTTGTTCTTTCCAAACCAAGAGAAGGCTGGTTTTTAGCGCAATTTAAAGGAAAGGTCACGTAAAAGGGGCTTGCCAGAGACGAAATGCCCACCCTATTCTTATGCCAACCTGTTCTTATCGTCGGCTCCCCCCTTTCTTTAAGGAGATTGTATATGCTTAAAATCTCATGCGTTTCCGCTCTTCCTTCCGCCAAAATCGCTGTGGCCGTTTTAATTGCCGAGGGCGGCAAAATGGGTGAGCAAGCCGCGCGTCTCGATCATAAACTGGGCGGCGCGATCAAAAAGGCACTGAAGACCTCCCCCAAATTCAAGGGCGAGAAAGGCCAGACCCTTTCCGTGATGGCCGCCGGCAAAGGCAGCGCCTCGCGCCTTGTCCTGATTGGCCTTGGTGCGGTCAGCAAAATCGACGCGCTTTCCTATGAGTGCGCAGGCGGTGCGGCCTATGCGGCGCTGGCCAAAGACACAGACGAAGAAGGCGCGTTGATCGTCGACACCCTTAAGGGCGCGCCCCTCGCAGCTGACACTGCCGCTGCACACGCGGCGCTGGGTGCGCAACTTCGCGCCTATCATTTCGATAAATACCACACGAAGAAAAAAGACAAGGCGAGCAAACTGAAAGGCCTGTCCCTGATCGTGACCGATGCCGCCGCCGCCAAAAAGACGGTTGCCGAAACGCAAAAAGCCGCGCAAGGCGTGACCTTCGCGCGCGATCTGGTGTCCGAGCCCGCCAACACGCTTGACCCCGCCGCGATGGCGCAAGCCGCGCAGTCCTTGAAGGAACTGGGCGTCGAGGTCGAAGTGCTGAGCCGTGCACAGATGGAAAAACTGGGCATGGGGTCGATCCTCGGCGTTGCGCAGGGCAGCGAAAAGCCGCCCTTTATGGTCGCAATGAACTGGAAGGGCGATGCGTCCGCGAAAGACAAACGCCCCCTCGCGCTGGTTGGCAAAGGCGTGACGTTCGACACGGGCGGCATCTCGCTGAAGCCCGGCCCCGGCATGGGCGACATGAAATACGACATGGCTGGCGCGGCCGCCGTGATCGGCGCGATGAAGGCGATTGCGCTGCGCAAGGCCAAGGCCAACGTCGTCGGCATTGTCGGGCTGGTTGAAAATATGCCCTCTGGCCGCGCGATGCGTCCGGGCGATGTGATTAAAAGCGCGGCGGGTCATACGATTGAGGTTCTCAACACCGATGCCGAAGGTCGCCTCGTTCTGGCCGATGCGCTGTGGTACGCGCAGCATCAATACAAGCCCCGCGCGATCGTCGATCTCGCCACGCTGACGGGTGCGATCCGTATCGCGCTCGGCTTCAAATATGCCGGTTTGTTCAGCCCCGATGACGCGCTGGCCGAAGCCTTGCTCGCCGCGGGCAAAACGGTGGATGAACCTGTCTGGCGGATGCCGATGCATGACAGCTTCGACAAAATGATCGACTCGCCGATTGCGGATATGAAAAATATTTCCGATGGCCCGTTTGGCGGCAGCATCACGGCGGCGCAGTTCTTGAAGCGTTTTGTCAACAAAGCGACCCCGTGGGCGCATCTGGATATTGCGGGCGTAGCGTGGGCGCAGAAGGAAACCGCCATCTGCCCCAAGGGTGCCAGCGGTTATGGCGTACGCTTGCTGGATCGCTTGGTTGCCTCGTTTTGTGAAGCATGACCGAGGTTCGTTTCTATCATCTGACGCGTCAGACGGCGGCGCAAGCGCTGCCCGACCTGCTTGAAAAAACGCTGGCGCGCGGCTGGCGGGCGGTTGTGAAACTGCCCGACAATGCAATGGTCGAGGAGATGTCTGCGCATTTGTGGAACTATCGCCCCGAAAGCTTTTTGCCGCACGGCACGGCCAAAGATGGCAACGAAGCCGAGCAGCCCGTCTGGTTAACCTCTTCGTCCGAAAACCCGAACGGCGCAACGGTTTTGTTTTTGATCAACAGCACGAGCGCCGCCAGTGACTCCGAAAACGCCGCGCCCTTGGATTCCTTTACCTTGATCTGCGACGTGTTTGATGGAAACGACACGGCCCTGACAGACGGCGCACGGGAACGCTGGGCGAGCTATAAAACGCAAGGCCACGCGCTGACCTATTGGCAGCAAAGCGAAACCGGCTGGCAGAAAAAAGGAAGTGAATGAGTTTATCGCCGAAACCCTCGTTGATCGATGTCATCACAAAAAAGCCCATCGTCTCTGGCGGCGTGCTCGCGCTCGGCAATTTCGATGGCGTCCATCGCGGTCACAGCGCCGTCATCAAGGCCGCCGCACTGGAAGGCAAACGCCTGAAGATGCCCGTCCATGCGCTGACGTTTGAGCCGCACCCTTACAGCTTTTTTCAAAAAGACCATGATCCGTTTTTGCTTACCACGCCCGATGACAAACGGCGCTTGCTGATTGAAGCGGGCGCGGATGATGTTGTGACGCTGCCCTTTTCTCCCGCTTTTGCCGCGCTGACGCCAGAGCAATTCATCGATGATATTTTGCTGGGCGCATGCCAAGTCGCGCATGTCGTCGTGGGCTTTGATTTTGTTTTTGGTTGCCGTCGCGGCGGTGATCGGCGCGCGCTGCGCGAAAAACTGGGGCCATTCAGCATCGGCGTGACTGAGGTTGCGCCCGAGCGCGATGAAAGCGGCGAGATTATTTCCTCCTCGCGCATTCGCGCGGCGCTGCGCAAAGGCGACACGGAAATCGCGACACGCCTTTTGGGGCGGCCCTTCACCGTTCATGGCACCATCGAAAAGGGTGCGCAACGTGGCCGCACGTTGAACTTTCCAACCGCAAACATCGCCTTGGATCCCGCCATTGTGCGCCCGCTTCATGGCGTTTACGCCGTGACCGCAAGGCGCGTTGGCGATCCTGTCACTTTCTCGGGCGTGGCGAATTTTGGCCTGCGCCCCACCTTTGACGGCACAAACGAGCTGCTTGAATTTCATCTGTTCGATTTCGACGGCTCGCTCTATGGCGATCAATGGGAGATCGCGCTGCATCACTTCATCCGCCCCGAACAAACCTTTGCCAACAAAGACGCCCTGATCGAGCAAATCCAGAAAGACGCTCAAATTGCGCGGGATTGGCTGGCGGGACAAAACTCTAAAATTAAAGTCTTCTAAATCAGGCGGTTGGCGTCGACCATGCCACGAAAATAATTGGCGGGCATCAATCTTGCTCTTTTTTGTGTTACAATCTGCGCCTGTTGTTGTCCCTATCCCCATAGCGCGGAGGACTTTATGAACTACAGCCCATTAAAGAGTGCGTTCAAAAAATCAGTTGTTGCAACAACCTTTACGCTGGCCGCTTTAGGCCTCCTTCCTTCTCACGCAAGCGCTTCAGAATGCAGCGGAGCGGCCATCGCTTCTGCTAAACCCTTTCTTGGAGAAACAGAAGGGGGGGATATTTATGTCAGAAAAGGCGAGTTGCAGATGGTCGTCTATGACGGTACGGCTCAAATTTTCAGCGTTTCTCGCTGCCCTGTAAAGAATTACTCGGAAAAAGCCGCAGACCTCGTCAACACCGTTGCAGGCATGTGTTCCCCTGACCCGAAAATTGTAGTCGACGCAGATATTCAAAGAAGCCTGTCTGACAAAGAAATCGTGACGGGCTTGCCTGTGTTTTGTTTAGAGGCGCATAAAGAATATCCTTCAATTCCTGCGGGAAAAGACATTCGCATCGACATCCAAACAAAAACCCCATAAAACCAGCCTTGCGACGCCGAGACCCCTTCTTCCTCGGCAAATAATTGCTTTCGCCGCCTTTCTGCCCTATATCGTTGCCACTGCGGAAAGCGTTGGGGCGGAGTGGCTATGACTCAAACACATTATGACGTCATCATCATAGGCGGCGGGCATGCGGGCTGTGAGGCCGCGGCGGCTTCGGCGCGTCTGGGCGCGAAAACGCTGCTCGCTACATTATCCTTTGCCACGCTGGGCGAGATGTCTTGCAACCCCGCCATCGGCGGTTTGGGCAAGGGGCAGCTGGTGCGCGAGATCGACGCGATGGACGGCCTTATGGGTCGCGTCGCGGACGCCGCGGGCATCCAGTTCCGCGTACTCAACAGCAGCAAGGGCGCGGCGGTGCGCGGGCATCGCTGTCAGGCCGACCGCAAGCTTTACCGCGAGGCTATGCAGAACGCTTTGTTTTCTCAGGACAATTTGACCGTTTTGGAAATGTCAGTCGAGGATCTGACGCGTGATGAGGCGGGTCTTTTCACGATCACCTCGGCCAAGGGGGAGCAATTTACCGGCGCTTCTGTGGTGGTTACGACCGGCACTTTCCTTAATGGACTCATGCACATAGGGGAAGACAAGATTATCGGCGGGCGCGTGAATGAACCGCCGTCGGTTGGCTTGGCCACGGCGCTACGCGCTTTGGGCTTTACGCTGGGGCGGCTGAAGACGGGCACACCGGCGCGCCTTTCCAGCAAGACAATCGACTGGTCGGTGCTGGAAGTGCAGGAAGGCGATGATCCGCCAGAGCCTTTTTCTATGATGACGAAAGCCATTACCAACCGTCAAATAGCCTGCGGAATCACGCACACTTCACCACAGATGCACGACATTATCCGCGCGAATCTGCACCGTGCGCCGCTCTATTCCGGCCAGATTCAGGGCGTCGGCCCACGCTATTGTCCCTCTATTGAGGACAAAATTGTCCGGTTCGCCAGCCGCGACCGCCACCAGATTTTTCTGGAGCCCGAAGGTCTCGACGACGATACCGTGTACCCCAACGGGATTTCGACCTCCCTGCCCCGCGATGTGCAGGCGGCCATGGTCCACTCCATGAAAGGCCTCGAAAACGTGGAAATCCTGCGTTACGGCTATGCGGTGGAATATGATTATCACGACCCGCGCGGCCTTCGCGCCAACTTGGAAACCAAACTTATTCCCGGTCTTTTCTTGGCGGGGCAGATCAATGCCACCACGGGCTATGAAGAGGCGGCGGCGCAAGGCCTGATGGCCGGATTGAATGCCGCGCTCAAGGTTGCGGGGCGTGAGCCGATCACTTTTGGCCGCGATGAAGCCTATATTGGCGTGATGATCGATGATTTAATCACCAAGGGCACGAACGAGCCCTACCGGATGTTCACCTCCCGCGCCGAATATCGTTTGACGATGCGCGCCGATAATGCCGATCAACGGCTGACGCCGCGCGGGATTGCGATCGGCTGCGTAAGCCCAGCGCGGCAGGCTGTTTTCAAGGCCAAGATGGACGCGCTGAAAAAGGCGAGGGAACTGGCGGGAGGCTTTACGGCCACGCCGCAGGAATTGGCCGTTGCGGGCTTTAAAGTCAATCAGGACGGCATTCGCCGCTCGGCGCTCGATCTTTTGGCCTATCCGGAAATCTCGCTTCAAGGCCTGACCAATTTGTGGCCAGAGCTCGCCACGATCGAGCCCGCCATCGTGACGCAGATGGAAACCGAATGCGCCTATGCGGGCTATATCCAGCGGCAGGAGTCCGATATTCGTGCCTATCGCCGCGATGAAGACCTTATTTTGCCCACCGATCTGAATTATGACGCCATCGGCGGCCTTTCCACCGAGATTCGCCAGAAGCTCAAGCAAATCAGCCCCGAAACTCTTGGCGCGGCCGGTCGTATTCCGGGCGTGACGCCGGCGGCTGTCGTGGCGCTTCTCCGTTTTGCCCGCCGTAAAAAGGAAGCTATCGCCCGTGCCTGATCGCCACCCCCCCACCGAAGTTTCTCGTGAAACACCCCAGCATGCGTCTCCAGAAAATCAGCGGGAGGCCTTTGCCCACCATTTCCCTGTTTCACACGAAACTATGCAGAAGCTAGATCGCTACGCCGCCCTGCTAACCGAATGGAACGAGAAGTTCAATCTGGTGGCCACCAGCACGATTCCTCTGCTGTGGGAGCGTCATTTCCTTGATTCTGCTCAACTTTTCCCGCTGATCCCAACCCCCGCCACGACCCGTTTGATCGATCTGGGCAGTGGGGCAGGCTTTCCGGCCCTTGTTCTGGCTATTCTGGGCGTGGGCGAGGTCCATTGCCTTGAAAGCACAGGCAAAAAGGCCCGTTTTCTCGAAGAAGTCGCCAAGGAATTGGGGCTGCCCGTCACGGTCCATGCCGAGCGGATCGAAGCGGTTAAGGGACTGAAAGGAAACGTGATTACGGCGCGGGCGCTCACCGCCCTGCCCGATCTGCTGAAGCTCTCAAAGCCCTTTATGGAGAAAGAGTCCTTTTGCCTGTTTTTAAAGGGCGAGAAGGCGGATGCGGAATTGACAGATTGCCGTAAATATTGGACATTCAGGGCCACGAAAACACGCAGTTCAACGTCGCAAAACGGCGTTATTTTGCACATTTCCGACATTGAAAGAACGGCATTTCATGAGTTCAAGCACCCACACCGGTCAAAACGTCCCTAACTGCCGCGTCATTGCCGTCGTCAATCAAAAGGGCGGCGTCGGAAAAACAACTACCACCGTCAATCTCGCCACCGCGATGGCCGCCGTCGGCAAACGCGTGCTGATCGTCGATGCCGACCCGCAGGGCAACGCATCGACCGGATTTGGTTTTGCGCGCGCGGATCGCGGCGCGGGCTGCTATGAAATGATGTTCGATGGATTGTCCGTTGAAGATGTCGCGGTGCCGACGCCCATTCCGAATTTGTCAATCATCACGGCATCCGCCGATTTGGCTGGTGCAGAAATCCAGCTGGTGAACACCGAGCGCCGCGAGTCCCGCATCCGCGAGGCGTTGGAGCGCAGCGCGAAAGACTTCGATTTTGTTTTGATCGATTGCCCCCCTTCTCTGAATCTCATCACGCTCAACGCGCTGGTCGCGGCGAACGGATTGCTCGTGCCGTTGCAGGTCGAATTCTATGCGCTGGAGGGCATCAGCTCTTTATTGCAAACGGTGGAAGCGGTGCGCGAGCGTTTCAATCCTGACCTTGAAATACAAGGTGTAGTGCTCACCATGTTCGATAAACGCAACAGCTTGTCTGAAGCGGTGGCGCAAGATGTTCGCGCCTTTTTCGGCGATCAGGTTTACGAGACGGAAATTCCGCGCAATGTGCGCGTGTCCGAAGCGCCATCACACGGCAAACCTGTGCTGCTCTATGATTTAAAATGCTCTGGCAGCCGCGCCTATATGCTGCTCGCCGGAGAGGTTCTGCGCCGCGAAGAAGACAAGGCGCAACAAGCAAACGCGGCTTAATTTTCTATTATGGATAGGAAAAAAATATGAACGCAAAGCCTTCATCGAAACCAGCCCCCCTTGGCCGTGGCCTTTCCGCTTTGTTCGGCGATACAGATTCATCCTACAAACCCCGCGCTGGCGCGAGTGGCAGCGAGAAAAAGGAAGAGGTCAAGCCACGCGGCAACAAAGTTGTTGGCTCCGAGTTTATCAATGTTTCGATCCATAATATTGTGGGGGGGATGTTCCAGTCGCGCCGTCGTTTCGACGACGACTCTTTAAAAGAGCTCGCCGAGTCAATCAGCGCGCACGGCGTGATCCAACCCTTGATCCTGCGCAGCCTTGCGCCCGAAACTCCCGATATGTACGAGATCATCGCGGGCGAACGCCGCTGGCGCGCCGCGCAGATGATCGGACTTCATCAGGTTCCGGCGATCGTGCGCACGCTTGATAATAATCAGGCGATGGAAGCCAACATTATTGAAAACGTCCAGCGCGAGGATCTTTCTCCCCTTGAGGAAGCGGAAGGCTATCAACGCCTGATCGAAGAATTCAATTATTCGCATGAACGCATCGCATTTATGATCGGCAAAAGCCGCCCGCACATTGCCAACACACTGCGCCTTTTAAAATTGCCAAGAAGCGTCCAGACGATGTTACTGAAGGGCGAGCTCACCGCGGCGCATGCGCGCACCGTCATCACCGCCGCCGATCCGGAAGCGCTCGCCAAAGAGATCGTGGAGAAAAAACTTTCAGCGCGTCAGGCCGAAGCGCTGGCAAAAAGCCTCAGCGACGGCAAACATGCCAAGAAAAATATCAGCGCGAATGGCCGCGGCGCTAAATCTGGCGCGGCAGATCCGAACATTCTGGCGCTGGAGCGCGACATCGGCAACGCGTTGGGTCTCAAGATCAAGATCAACGTGCTGACCGACAGCTCTGGAACCCTGACCGTTCATTACCAAGACCTCGACCAGCTGGAACATGTGCTAAAAAAATTGCAGGCGTAGGAGAGGGCAGGGTTCAGAGCTCAGAGTTCAGAGATTGGGGGTTAAGAAAGGCATCTTCCCGAGCGTCCCCTCATCGTCTTCCCGCACGAAGCGCTGCGAACGCGGCGCGGAGATGCGGGATCCAGTTGAAGTCTC